>JAYWBH010000285.1:0-5960 GCA_043781815.1 Bryobacterales bacterium
CGGCGGCGATGGTGGTGAGAAGGAATTGACGGCGATTCATCAATATTCAGTATCGCGGAACTGTAGCGTCAACGTCACGGCTCCATTGATCAATTCCGCCGATAAGGCTGGTGCAATTTTCAAGGCCCTGTTGCCGAAGCCACTGCACCACGTTGAGGCTGCGCACTCCATGATGGCAAATGACTAGAAGCGGCGAAAGGTCCGCCTGTGCTTCCAGTTCCTGAATACGGGTTGGAACAGAGCCCATGGGAACCAGATTCGATCCGGCAATGGCAGCGGCTTGAAATTCCCATTGTTCACGAACGTCAATGATGCAGAATTTTTCTCCGGCGGCAATGCGCTGTTGTATTTGCTGCGGTGACAGCTCCATTTGGATTGATTCGGACACGATTTTCCCCTCGCTCGAATTGTAGTCATTCCAGGAGCGATGGCGCAAGAATCGGCGAAGGGGAAAACAAATCTGATTCGACATATGGCAAACTGGTGTGATTCTTGATAGCCTAAGAACAGCCGTATCGTGCCGGAGTGGCGGAATGGCAGACGCAGCAGACTCAAAATCTGCCAAGGTCTATCCTTGTGTGGGTTCAAGTCCCACCTCCGGCACCAATATTATTCCTTTGGTCATGAACCATCGGGTTGGCAATGTGGCGTAAATGGCGCAAACCCGATTCGATTTTCTGTCCGACCAATTTTCTCATCGCGCCTTAGCGAATTCCAACAGAGATCATTTATCCCGCATTTTGTGGAGCCGATTGATGGGCCTATACGGGTCTCTCACCTATGCCCCCATCTGGACCGGGGAACCGTTGCGTCTGGAAGGATGGCGGACGGCGCGCTTCTATTGCCCGGTGATGCCGGAATTGGACGTCCTGTTTCCGCAAATGCAATTGGGTCGGATGGCGGGTCAGGAATTAACCGGGGAACGATTGGCGGAATGCCTGCATGAAGCTTTGTGGGCTTGTACTGAGGAACGAAGTAAGACGACGCGTCCAGACCGCCGCTATGCACCCAATTTGCGACCACTGGCACACTGGCAAACCAGCGTCCAATTTCAACGCAAGAATCTGATTGAACAGATGGTGCAGTTCGCCAGCAACGACTTTACCGGCTTGGCCAGCCTGCTATTGCAAGGCAGCTTGGCCGATGGCGGGGTGGTGGAAGGTTATAGCGATTGCGATGTGATCGCTATTTTGCGCTTGCCACAATCTAAGGAATCTTTTCTGAAGCAGATCAGCTCTGTTTTTCAGATCAATGATTTCCTGTTGGCTTATCAACCTTTGATGCACCACGGCCCGATGATTTATTTTCAGGAGGCACTGGGTTGGGCCACGGAATCCACTTTGCCATCGGCGATATTGGCGAACTCTGTGCTGCTGGTTGGCCAGGCACCTAAAGTGGAATACGTCAATGGCGATTTGGAAGCGGGCCATGCCATCCGGGTTTTTGAACGATTCTTTGAACGTAATTTCTTGCGTGCAGCGCAGTTGGAAACAGCATTTGATGCGCTTTGGTGGATCTCCTGCACCAGTTTAGTTCCCTGCCTGGAGTATCAATTACAAGAGCGGGTCTCCGTTTGGAAGCGCGACTTGTTGACCAACATTGACCATCCCTTTCTAAACAAGACCACGCAGGCGCGGTTGGCTTTGGGTCATTGGATGAATTCCCGTCTGGCTGATGACAACTGGCCAGTGAGGGGGGTGCTGAACCCTGGCCTTTGTTTAAGGCAACACAAGCAGACCATGAGACTGACGGCTGCAGAGCGGGAATCAATGGGTCTGAATGAAGGGTTATTGGAAGAAGGTCGGCGGTACATGTGCCTGGCTGCGGCGGAATTGTTTGAATTAAACCATCGGCAACTGTTTGGAGCGGAGCCGGTGATGGTTGGTGGCTGGCCTTATGAAGTGGTGGATCGCCCCAAAACAATGGGTTTGAAAGAGTATGACCAGTTGCGCGACGAATGGAAAGAGCGGGCCATGGCCAGTGGGAAAGTAGAAGCGATCTATGAGTATGGTTCAGTGGAATGCCCTGGGCTCTCCGATTTGGACCTATTGTTTGTGCTGCGTGATGGCATTGGCAAAGAATTTTTTTCCAATCTGCGATTGTCTGAACGACAACAATACCTAATGGGCCACGATCCACAGATTCTGCCACTGGATGCGGTTGAAGATTTTTCGACTATCTATCCGATGATGGCCGTGCGCCGTTTAGTTGGGCGGGAGTTGCCGCTGCGCGATGCGCAATCCATGCCGAAAAACACGGTGGCCGTGGCCATCACCGCTTATAACTGTCGAAAATACCCAGGCGACTTGTTTACGCTGGCCGATTGTCAGCAGACAGACTTCCGCACCATTCTTGCTTTCCTGCACAGTTTCACTCATGTTCGACAAGCTCTTTTGCTACTTGGCTGCCGCGTTCCGGCATCGGTTGAACTGTGCATTGCACGGGATCAGGAACTGCGTAAAGAGTTCCTGATTGAAGGGAATTTACTGAGCGGAGAACTGGGTCCGGCGATGCGGCTGATGTTGGATGCCAGCGCCGGATTGCTGTTTGAACTGGAGCAATATTGGTTGCGGCGCATTCCCTGGTTGCACGAGGTGCTGCCGGTTTCAAACACGGCTGAAATCGCGGCTAGAATCACGGCAGCGAAAGAATCCAGGGATTTCGGATCAGTGGGTTTATCAGGAATATTGGACGTTATCTGTTCCTATTTGAGTGATGCCAGTTCGGCTCCCTGGATTGAATCCCGGCGGGTAACGGAATTGTTGGGCGTGCTTTCAAACTATCGCAAACACAAACGTTCGTATCTGGATAAAATGCAGCGGGCAGGCTTGCTTGCCGATACTTATATTGCCGATCCGCAGCACTTGACCGATGCCAGGACCATTGGGCAACGTTATTTTTTTGAGATAAGTTGCGCCGGTGAACAAGCTGGCCGTGGAGCGATTCCAACTCCGGAATGGGGGGACCCATGGTCGTTTCGTGTCGGCGGACAAGGGAACAATCTCTGCGTGGCCGGATGGTCTATTGCCGAGGATTGGGGATCTTGGACGTGCGGTAAACAAGCTCTTTTGTTGATGCGCCTTGCTGGAAACTTTTCCTGCCAATTGACCTTCGATGGCTACGGCTTTGTTACGGAGAACCATCGCAGTCAACGGATTCGTATGCTGGCTAACGGTCATCGGGTGGCGGAATGGCTGTTCACGTTTGGTGCGCCAATGCCCAGGCTGACCGTTCGCATCCCTCAGGAATTGCTGCTGGTGGGAGGGGAATTGTTATTGACCATTGAATGTCCCGATGCACGGAGTCCAAGGGCGTTGGGACTTTCCGATGATGCGCGGTTGCTGGGGCTTGCCGTGCGTAGCGTCTGCGCCAATCGTATGGCGACACAATCGGCATAGATGAATCAGAATACACAGGGCCGCTACCTGCTGCTGGCCACTGCGTTTCTGTTTTCTACTGGCGGTGCGGCAATCAAGGCGTGCCAATTGAATTCCTGGCAGGTGGCTGGGTTCCGATCGGGCGTGGCGGCATTGGCGTTATGGCTGCTTCTTCCAGAGGCCAGAAAAAGTTGGACCTGGCGTATGGTTCCGGTGTCTTTCACTTATGCGGCCACCTTGATTCTCTTTGTGTTTGCGACCAAAAACACGACATCCGCGAACGCCATTTTTTTACAGGCCACGGGACCGTTATACCTATTGTTCGCCGCACCCATCCTGTTGCGGGAACCTGCGCGTGGAGGCGATTTCCTGATGGCCGGATGGCTGGTATTCGGGATGAGCCTGTTCTATTTCGATTCCACAATAGTGAATAGCCTGGCCCCGCATCCAGCCTTTGGAAATGCACTGGCAGCACTCAGCGGGATTACCTGGGCGGGGACCTTGTTGGGCGTACGTTGGCTATCCAAAGTGCAAGGCGGTAATTTAGCACCGGTGGTGCTGGGCAATGCGATCACATTTTTGATCACACTGCCGATGGCGTTGCCGGTAGACCGATTAAGTATGCCTGACACGCTGGTGATTTTGTACCTTGGCATTATCCAAATTGGACTGTCCTACGTGTTGATGAGTCGGGCCGTGCGCCATGTGGAGGCACTTGCGGCATCCCTCATTCTGTTGGTGGAGCCAGCGTTGAACCCACTATGGACATGGGTTGTACACCACGAAGCACCAAGCCCACAGGCGATGGCCGGGGGTGCCATTATTCTGTTGGGTATTTTAGTGCACACTGCCTGGCAGGCTCCTCAGACTTCTAAAATTTCCTAAAGCCAAACCATTTGAACCCGATGAGGTTATTTAACAATAACCCGTTGGAGATGCTATGGCTCTGGATGTTCTGATAGTTGACGATTCTGCTGCGATTCGAAAAATCCTGCGCCGCGTATTGATTCAGGCAGAAGTGCCACTGGGCGATGTGTATGAGGCAGGGGATGGGATTGAGGCTTTGGAGTGCTTGAAAAATAACACCGTTGGTTTGATTTTTTCAGACATCAACATGCCCAATATGGATGGCATTCAGATGCTTCGAGAAATAAAAGCGAATGACCTTTGGAAGTCCATTCCAGTGGTGATGATATCAACCGAGGGAAGTCAGGCCAAGGTGATGGAGGCAGTGAGTTTGGGTGCCAACGGCTATGTGCGCAAGCCATTTACTGCAGATCAGATTAAAGAGAAGCTGGCTGGCATCATCGAATGACATCGTCAACAATAAGCATCCATGAAATGCAGGAGTTGCTGATCCAGGCCGTAAAGAAAAGCACCGCCAACGTGTTTAGCACCATGTTGGGCTTAGACGTTGAGGCAGGCATTGCCATCACCAACAGCGGGTCTCAGGGGCCGACGGATGGAGTGGTCAGCCTGATTGGTTTAACTGGTCCTTGGATGGGGACTGGGAGCATCAGTTGCAGCCCGCAGATCGCCTGCAAGATATCCAGCGCGTTGCTGCTGACTGAATTTGGCGCAGTGGATGAAGAAGTATTGGATGCCATTGGCGAAATTACAAACATGGTCATCGGCAACGTCAAAACAATGCTGGAAGAAAAAGTGGGCAGCATGGGTTTAAGCATCCCGACTATAATTTTCGGACGGAACTTTTTGACAAAGTGCGGCGGGAGCAGCGGTTGGACCGTGGTGCCATTTCAGTTTGATTCTGAAAAGTTGCTGGTGCAAGTTTGCCTGATTCAGAATGACGCGGGTAAACAAGGAACTGTGGGCAGACTACACAGATCAGGAACAGATCATGAATGACATTTTGGAAACTTCGGACGCACATGTGGCGGCCCACGTTGGTTCGCAGCGAAATCTTGGCGGCTTGGCGAAGCCGCAACCGCCACCGGAAAAGTATGTTCGGTTTCGATTGAGCAAGCAAGCGTTTTGCCTGCGAGCGGAAACTGTGCGTGGTGTGATGGGAGCGCAAAGTCTGATTCCAGCATTGAATTCAGGCTTCGACATGGTTGGGTTTATTTTTAGCCAAAACAAAGCGCTGGCGGTCTTGGATCTGCGACCGAAGTTGAACCTTCATCCTGGAGAAGTATCGGCCAAAGGAACCATCATTCTGGTGAGCCTTCCATCCGATCCTCAAATCAGGGCAGGGATTATAGTGGAACAACTGGAAGCCACCGTAGAGTTCGGCCCAACAGCGGTGATCAACGAACCGCACCCGCAAATCCCATTACAATTTCTTCGAGGAAAAGTTCAGTTAGGGGACGAAACCGTATGGGTGCTGGATTTAGATTTCTTATTGAATCCGGTTCATCTGCGTCGTTTGGAAACTTTGTCCTACTAATAGATCGTCTATATGGACTCGGATTAAGCGGTGGCTGTTTTGAACCCTTTGTTCAACCACTTTTCGGCTTCCGCCGCCGGAATTGGTTCGGCGAACAGATGACCCTGCACCAAATCACACCCAGCTTTGCTGAGCATGTCTAATTGCTCTTGCCGTTCCACGCCTTCGACAATCACTTT
>JAYWBH010000286.1:0-5953 GCA_043781815.1 Bryobacterales bacterium
GTTGTGGCGGCAGTGGATGCGGGCTTCTCTAAAGCATTTTTGACGATCATTGATACCCACGTGACCACGGTAGTCTCCTGTGCTTTGTTGTTTGTATTCGGGACAACGGCGGTTAAGGGATTCGCCATCAGTTTGGTTATCGGATTGATCGCCAACATTTTCACTGCTGTTTTTGTGTCGAAAGTGATTTTCGACTACGAACTTGGCGGCAAGAAACAAGTTGAAAGTTTGAGCATTTGAACTATTTTAACTTCTTGTTTGAGTTTGAGATCGGAATTAACACTTTGATCAGACTCGACGGGAACTCTTAAGGATGAACTGGTGTCTATAGTTGTAGGCGCCCAAAAGAAGACGCTCGATGGAAATTTTTAAGAATACACATTTTGACTTTTTGGGCAAGAAATGGCCCTTTATCATCGCCAGCCTGGTTTTGACAGCCGCTGGCTTAGTTAGCCTTCTGATGAAAGGTGGCCCCCGGTACGGCATTGATTTTAACGGCGGGACATCCACCACTGTGGCGTTTGTCACTGATCCGAATGAAGAAGAGATTCGCCGTGTGCTATCGGCAAAGATTCCCGGTGGGGAAATTGTGGTGCAAAAGATTCAGGGTCAGAACGAAGTGATGATCGGCAGCGAAGTGCAGGATGAAACGCAATTGAATTCTGCCCGCGAAGCTATTTATTCCGGCTTGGCTGAAAAGTTTCAAAGTGACCGCACGAAGATGGATATTAACAATTCCGGGCAAGCAGCAATTGCCGACAAGGTTCGCGATGGTTTGAGCCGGGCAGGAGTGAACCTTTCGGAGAATCAGTTGCAGGACCTGATCAAGGCTATATTGCAATTTCGAGATTCCCGTCATGGAATTATTCCCAGCTTTGATGCATTGACTGGCGTGGCAGGCGTAACTCCAGCAGTAATTGGCGTGTTAAAGAATGAGTTGACTGCGGCACCGTACAACATCCGCCACTTTGATTTGGTGGGTCCAAAGGTGGGCCGCGAGTTGCGGACCCAGGCGCTAACCGCCACTTTGTTGGCGCTGGCTGGAATGTTGCTTTACGTGGCGTTGCGATTTGAGTTTGTCTATGGGGCAGCGGCAGTGATTGCTGTGTTTCATGACACCATCATTACCATTGGCTTGTTTTCAATTTTCAACAAGCAGATTGATCTTCCAGTGATTGCGGCTTTGTTGACGCTGGTTGGTTTTTCAATGAACGATACGATCGTGGTTTTTGATAGAATCCGTGAGAATTTGAAGTTGATGCGCAAGGAAAGTCTGTACAACATAATTAATGCCAGTATTAACCAAACACTGAGCCGGACCATCCTGACAAGCGGTTTAACACTGCTTACGGCACTCTCTTTATTTTTCTTTGGTGGACCAGTACTTCATGGGTTCTCTTTTGCTCTTGTATTTGGTATCCTCGTCGGAACGTATTCATCGATTTTCATTGCCAGCCCAATTTTAGTGGCTTGGCAGGAATGGTCGGCAGCAAGAGTTAGTGCTGCAAAAGTAGCTGGCACTAAGTAGGCTAGTAACACATTTAACGCGCGGTTCCGGTGCCTGAAACCGGCCGCCAGGAAAGGACAACGGACATGTTTGAACAGACATTCGTTGATGGGACTGGGAAGACAAGTAAACCCTGGACCGTTGCATTATCCTTCGGGTTGCAGATGCTATTGATCGGGATCCTTGTTCTTATCCCACTTATCTGGACCGAAGTTTTGCCGAGCGCGCAGCTCAGCACATTCCTGGTGGCACCCCCGCCACCGCCCCCTCCGCCTCCTCCACCACCACCTGCCACTGTGATCAAAGTTGTGAAGATCATTCCGCGTCAGTTTGATGGCTCAAAGCTGATGGCGCCCAAAGTGATACCGAAAGAAATTGCCATGATCAAGGAAGAAGAACTTCCTCCGGCGGTTTCAACTGGTGGTGTGGTTGGTGGCGTCCCTGGTGGCGTTCCTGGTGGAACCGCTGGCGGCGTAATCGGCGGCATTATTGGTGGCGTGCCTTCAGCGGCACCGCCTCCTCCGCCTCCTCCGGTTAAAGAAGCACCTAAACCGAAGCCAACGGGTCCGGTCCGGATTGGTGGCAGTGTGGTGCAGGCCAATCTGATTTCGCAGCAAAAACCGATTTATCCCCCGCTGGCAAAGCAGGCCAGAATTCAAGGAGTTGTACGGTTCAACGCCATCATCTCAAAAGATGGCACAATTCAACAGTTGTCGATAGTCAGCGGTCATCCGCTGCTGATTCCTTCAGCTTCGGAAGCTGTTAAGAATTGGAAGTATCGTCCGACCTTGCTCAACGGTGAAGCAGTGGAAGTTCAAACTACGATTGATGTGAACTTCACGTTGAGCAACTAAAGTTCCTTGAGCCGCAGGGCTACCAACCCTGAGGCCTCTGGTAACAGACCGCAGTGTTTGATAAATGTTTTTAGATAGTTTGTGGATGAGCACTGAATGTGCTTGTCCCATTTGCAGTAAAAATTTCAACTTCAATTCAACTCGCAGGAGAGATATATGGTTCTTCAACTTCAAGTTTGGGCACTGTTCCTAGAAGGAGCAGTAGGATTCGACCTTCGCAGCATGTTTTTCCAAATGGGAATCTTGGCTAAATTGGTCGTATTAGTTCTGTTCATCATGTCAGCCTGGTCCATTGGCGTCATGATTGATCGCTTAATGGCATTCAACGCTGCTCGCAAACAGTCGCGCGCTTTTGCCCCAGCAGTAGCTGGTGCATTGCGTGAAGGCAAATTGGACGAAGCAATTAAAGTGGCTGATCGTTATAAGAAAAGTCACCTTGCTAAAGTAGTTGTTGCCGGTTTACAGGAATTTCAGGCTCACAACAACTCACCCGATCTTTCGGGTGAGCAAATTGAAGCCAGCAAACGGGCCTTGGAACGCTCTGAAGCCATTGTTAACGCCGAACTGAAGCGTGGCGTTAGCTCTTTGGCAACCATTGGTTCCACCGGACCTTTCGTGGGACTTCTGGGAACGGTCGTTGGTATTATCAACGCCTTCGCGGGCATGTCTTCCGAAAAGACTTCCGGTTTGTCAGCGGTTGCAGGCGGTATTTCTGAAGCGCTGGTAACCACGGCTATCGGTCTTTTGGTGGCTATCCCGGCAGTTATGATGTTCAACTATTTCACCAATCGGGTGGAAGCGTTCAACATTGAAATGACAAATTCAAGTTCCGAACTGATTGACTATTTTATCAAGCGGAGCCAAAAGGTGGCTGGAGCTCGCCACTAAACCTGGCGTAAGTTACTCGCCAGTATACTGGCGTTTGTCATAAGTTAAGCGAGTTGAAGTCCTGGCCGGAGCCCGCTAATCCGGGCTCCTGTGCCAGGAAGAGGAGAGATTTATGTCGAGAAAGAAAACCGTATTGGGACCACTTTCAGAAATCAATGTGACCCCAATGGTAGACGTAATGCTTGTCATGCTGATCATCTTCATGGTGATCACGCCTATGTTATCGAAGGGCGTCAGCGTGAACCTGGTAAAGACCAAGAACCCTATCGCGATGGCTGCTGCGGATAAAGACGACGCAGTGTTAGTGTCGGTAACCCGCGATGGTAAAGTGTTTCTGCAAAGCAAGCCTTACACTCCAGATGATCTACCAGCGAAAGTGAAAGATTTGTTGAGCAACCGTTTGGACAAGACATGCTATATCAAAGCGGATATGCGAGCCAAGTATGAGTTAGTGGTAAAAGTGATCGACAATTTGAGAGCCGCTGGGGTAGATCAGGTTGGCCTTTTAACCGACCAGATCAAAGACGGCGAAGTAACGAAAACCGGTATTTAGCGCAGCACGATTGAATTTAATTTCTTGCAGTTTTAAGGAGCGATTACTATGTCTATGTCAACGGGTAGTGGCGGCGGTGCGCAAGCCAATATCAATGTTACGCCTCTGATTGATGTCTTGTTAGTGCTGCTGATCATCTTTATGGTCATCACCCCTCTCACTCCAAAAGGATTGGAAGCGCTAGTCCCTCAGCCCCCTCCTCCGAATGCGCCCCCTCCTCCTCCTGATCAGGATCGCACGGTGGTGATCATCATCGAAAAAGATCGTAGTATGAAAATCAACACTGAGCCGGTGAAGAAGTCTGCTCTGGGTGATCGTCTAACGCAGATCTTTAAGACGCGTGCCGAGCGGGTTGTTTTTGTGAAGGGTGATCCTGACTGCGAATTCATTGACATTGCTGAAGCGGTGGACATTGCCAAGGGCGCGGGAATTGACAAAATTGGATTGATGACCGCCAAGATGGAGCAAGGCCAATGAGAAAAATGTTTTGTTCGCTGGCTGTTGGTCTATTGCTGCTGAGCAGTACTTCCTGCGAAAAGCTGAAGGCGCGGGACGAGTTGAATAAAGGCGTCCAAGCGTTTAAGAGTACTAAGTTTCAGGAAGCGGCTGAACACTTTACTAACGCGATTAACCACGATCCAACCTTTCCAACATCGCGACTTTACTTGGCTATGTCCTACCTAAGCCAATGGATCCCTGGCGCAGATTCGGATGAGAATACGCTGATGGCGACCAAGGCCCAAGAACAGTTTATGAAGGTGTTGGAGCAGAACCCGAAGGAAACGGTGGCAATTGCCTCCATTGCCTCAATGTACTTCAACCAAAAGAAATTGGATGAAGCTAAAGAGTGGTACACCAAACTGCTGAATGTGGACCCCAACGACAAAACTGCTTACTACACCATTGGCGTTATTGCCTGGACCAAGACATTTCCCAAGAGAATGGAAGCTCGTGCCAAATTGAGTATGAAGCCGGAAGATCCGGGCCCTTTGAAAGATAAGAAGGTTCGTGCAGATATCAAGGAAAAGAATCTGGCAACGGTTGAAGAAGGCATGAAGAACCTGCAAAAAGCCATTGATGTTGACAAAGAGTACGATGATGCCATGGTTTACCTAAACTTGCTGTACCGCGAAAGAGCTGACTTGGCGGATACCAGTGAGGATTATAAGAAAGACATTGCTTCGGCCGACAGTTGGGTGGATAGAACGCTTGAGACCAAGAAGATTAAAACCGAGCGAGCCCAGAAAACGCAAGGTGGCGTGATCATTGATGAGAAGAAGCCTGAAGACGTAAAGAAGTAGCGTCTGGTTTTAAGTTGTTTGAAAGAGCCGCCCTGTGCGGCTCTTTTCATTTATATCTGTGTTAGCTTGAAATTAGAACCTTTAGTGAGTGATCCCACCCCAAACCCTCAGCCAATTCCTCTGTCCGGGCCGCCAATTCTGCCTGTACCCGCCAACTTGTTTGCAGCAAGATATTTTGAGCTAGAAGAGAAACTGCTTCGTCTGCGGCCTAACGAATCGTTGGATCTTACCCGCAAAGCCTATGTTTTCGCTACAGAGAAACACGAAGGGCAACTGCGTAAATCTGGCGAAGCGTACATGAGCCATCCACTGGAAGTGGCCCACATCCTTGCCGATATGCAGATGGATTCGGTGTGCGTCCAAACCGGTCTATTGCACGATGTGGTGGAAGATTGCAGCGTGTCCATCGATCAGATCAAGGTTGACTATGGCGACGCTGTAGCGGGGTGCGTGGACGGTGTCACGAAGCTGGCCAAAATCAAGGTGTACTCGCGGGAAGATAGGCAGGCAGAAAGCGTTCGGAAAATGCTTCTGGCCATGGTCAAGGATATCCGCGTAGTGATTGTGAAGTTGGCCGACCGGCTGCACAATATGAAAACACTGGGTGCTTTGCCGGTTGAAAAACAACAGCGCATTGCTCAAGAGACTTTGGAAATCTACGCCCCCATCGCCCATCGTTTAGGCATGGGTAAGATCCGAGGGGAACTGGAAGACCTCGGCTTTGAATACTTAGAGCCCGGTGCCTTCGCCGACATCCGGCATTCGATTGAATCCCGGCGCGTATCCAGTGAAGAAGTGCTTGTTCAGATTCGCGACACGGTGAAGCTGAAGTTGTCACGAGAGAATATAC
>JAYWBH010000287.1:0-5938 GCA_043781815.1 Bryobacterales bacterium
CGGTCGACCCTTGGCGTCTAAAACTTCAATTTCCGAATCCAGTTCCGATCCCAACCGCTTGGCATTCACGTCAATCACAAGCGCCTGCCCTTTTTTGGCAGCGAAGCGGTAGTAGTGTCCGTGAACATCCTTCGTGCCAATCGCGCCGTTTATAGTGACAGGCCATTGCACTTTTTGAGCCGTAGTCACCGTGAAATTATTCGCCGATGCCCGAACTTCAGGATCATCACCCAGTGCGAGTTTCACTTCATTGAATGCGTGCCCATCCATCGAGCTCGGGCGAATCATCAGAGTATCTTCACCTGCAATTGTTGGCTCGCCTTTGACCTTTAGTGAAGAATTCTCCAAGTGGTAACCAGTCACCGCGACGTCCGATTCGGACCCTCTTCGCAGCCCAAGAGGAAAAACACTCGTGGCTAATCCAAATTCACCAACCTTGAAACGATAGGTGTTCCCAGCACGGCCGCTGCGTTCATAATCGCTGATACGAACGTAGTGAATCCCGGCTTTTTTGAATGTATGCGAAAACTGATTGGCACTGCGACCACCGTCATAACCATACTCGGCAAGAGTGTTCCCGTCTTTATCCAGAATTGCCACCACTGGTTGCAGTGAAGATCCAATCTGCATGCCTCCGTTGTCGAATACCAAAGTTTGGCCAGCCTTCACATTTAACTTGAAATGATCTACATCGCCAGGCTTTGAAATTGCTCCGGTCAGAATGCTGGGAAGGAAGACTTCAAATGCACCTTCTAAGGTATCGTTGGGTTCTTTGTCTGGGCTTTCACCAAAGTATGGCTCTACTAGAAAAGTACCTTCAGGAGATGTGCCTTGCGGAGTTTGCAATCGGAAGGCGACCTCACCGATTTCAGCCTCCGCTGCAATTTCCAGTTCCACGGTTACCTGATTGCGTTGCGGCAATGGACCAAGATCTACCGTAGTTACGGTGCCATTGGAACCAAGCCTGACGTCCGACAAATCAGGCAGTTCTTTTACTCTGACGATGTGCCCAGTGATTCCTGGTTGATTGAAGAAAATTTTACTGGCCTTGGCGAGATTAAAACCTTCAATCGTAAGGTCAACCGTTGTGCCTCGGGCCATGCCTCGGGGTGAGATGTCGCGAATGGTGGGCGGCGTTGTGCGCTGGCCTGTTTGACCAATTGCAGTGCAGGTTAGGATTACAGATGCGAAAAAGCTATTCTTCATTGTGCTACCTCGGTACGGCGTAAAACTGTAGACTTCCATCAAAACGGGCGGCTGCGAATCGCGAACTATCTGGCGAAAATACCAGACCATTCACCCAATCCGATTGGCCTGGATAGCCCGCCACTTCTTTCAAATCGTCGGCCAGAAAAACCTTGATGACTTTGTCTGCGCTGGTGGATACCAAATACTTTCCATCAGGTGACCAGGCAATGCGCAAAATGGAATCTTCATGGGCGATGAGACTGTTTAACAGCGTCGCACCGCGATCAGCCAGAGTCCATATGCGGATTGATTTATCCTGCCCCGCAGCAGCAACCAATTTCCCTGTTGGATTTAGCGCGATTGCGTTGATGCCGTCAGTTGCTTCGCTCATCGTAAAGAGTCTTTCGCCAGTGGTGAGGTTCCAAACCTTCACCGTTCTGTCAGCGGCACCGCTGATCAAACGTGAACTATCGGGAGTGAATGCCAGAGCGTAAACAGCATCAATATGTTCCTTCAGCGTCTTCACTTCTTTCGCTTCGGCAACGTCCCAAATCTTAATTAACTTGTCGTAACTTGCGGTTGCAATCCACTTGCCATCGGGAGAAAAGCAAGCTGCGTAGATAGCATCAGTATGCCCGTTACTATGGGCGATCTCTTTGCCAGAAGCCACGTCCCAAATTTTCAATTCACCCTTTCGTGCTGGAAGTCCACCGGCACCAACCAGCAACTTTCCATCTGGTGAAAAGGCTACGGCACGAACAGCTTCCACAAAGCCAGCCAACTTGTTTAGCAGTTTGCCTTGCCCATCGACTAAGTGGATTTCACGGTACCCACCAATCGCAAGAACTTGGCCATCGCCACGCCAAGCTAAGGAATATATGTTGGATTTCACGGCTACACGCGGCACAATATTTGGAATTGCAGGTCCGATTTTTACTGTTGAAAGCTCCCCCTGCTTGGGCGCAACCGCACCATCGTCAATCCATTTACGAATCGTTTCCAGATCGCCAGCAGCTAATGTCTTGCCACCCATCGGCATGAACGGCTGCAACTTTCCCGATGTCATCAAGTACAACCGACTCTCACTACTCTTACCAGGCACAACAATCGGGCCATGATTGCCGCCACGCATCACGCCCTCAATGGCATCTAAATCTAGCGTGCCCATAGACACACCTTTGGCGTGACAACCGTTGCAGTTTTCTCGAAAGATCGGCAAAACGTCGCGGGTGAAGTCGGTTGCCGAAACAGCCGCACATAGCGCCATCGAAACTGTGAATAGCATGCGCATCAGTAGTTGAACAAGAACTCTTTACTTGTAAGTAAAGACCACATCATGTCTTCCAGCGCCTGTTGACGATGTTCGTTTTGAACGTCACGTGACAACTTCCCTTCCCGGGATTTGCCCAACATCCCCAATATCTGAGTAGCTTCTTCAGGCCTTGGATAGCGCGAATAAGCCGATAAAAACATGTGATCCAGAATCTTCCGATCACTCAATCCAAGCTTCAACAGCAGTGCAATATACCCATCAGCAGCACTTAATTTTTTGTTCAAGGTATCGCCATTGATGACATGCAGCGCTTGGGCAATGCTGGGATCGCTGGACCGTTCTGCGGCGTCGCAAATGACACGTTCTGGTCTGCCGAAGCTGGTCAAGAACTGATTTTGCACGCGAACATCAGGAAGTTGTATGGCTCTAGTGCCGGGGGCAAAGCCGCTGAATACAGTGGGAACACCGGTCACCTGACTCATAGAATCCAGCAACACTTCAGCCGGTAGCCGCTTGATGATGTACTTCGAATAGTAAGTGTTATCGTTCTGGTTAGTGGCATTTGCATCACTTGAAAGCTGGTAAATTCCAGAATTCATGATGGTCCGCACCAGCTTCTTCACATCGAATTTATTCTTGATGAAATCAGCAGTTACCGCGCTTAACAGTTCCTCATTCGATGCCGGATTCGTAGCCCGTACATCATCCACAGGATGCACCAACCCGCGCCCCATGAAGTTCCCCCAAACGCGATTTACAAGGGACCGCGCAAAGAAAGGGTTTTTCGAATCGGTCAACCAATTGACAAAGCCAATTCGCCGATCGTCGGTGGATGATAGCGGCATCGGTTCGCCGTCAAGGGGGGCAGGTTCCAATGGGCGCAGAAGACGTGGGTGATTGATGTCGCCAGAAGTTTTCACAAAAACAATCTGTTCGCCAGCCTGATTTCCATTCTTCACTCCAATGCGGGAGAACACGTTAGCCAACTGGTAATACTGCTTCTGCGTCCATTTTTCCAAAGGATGATTATGGCAGCGGGCACAGGTCAACCTTTGCCCCAGGAAGGCCTGCGTCACATTTTCGCTCAACTCAATGGGGTCTTTATGAATGACGAAATAGTTCAACGCACCATTCGCGCGATTGCTGCCAGTGGATGTAAAAATGTCACGAGCCACTTGATCCCAAGGCTTGTTAACCTTTACTGAATCGCGAATCCAGTTATAGAATGACCACATGGTTTTGGTGGGCAACTTGCGGCTGGAGACAAGGAATAAATCAGACCACTTGTATGCCCAGTAATCCACAAACTCATCGCGCTCTAACAGTTGATCAATCGCTTTTTCGCGTTTGTCCAGGGACTTGTCAGCCAAAAAGTTTTCGACTTCTTCAGCCGTGGGCAGTATCCCGGCTGCATCTAAATAGGCACGACGAAGGAAGATTTCATCCGATGCCTTGGCCGATGGAAGTAGATTCAAGCTCTTCCATTTGGCAACGGCGAATTCATCAATGAAGTTCTTTCGTTCAAAGTTTTTGAAATCTGCGGTAGTTACTTCTTTCTCAAACGGAACCGTCACTGTGGCATACAAAACCTTGCTCTGGTAGTAAAGTGTGATCGGTGCTTCACCGCGTCCGTTCATTTTCACCAGACCGGAATCGTCAACCGTAGCTACCCCTTCGTTGTTGGAATTGTACTTCACCCAATTGGTGACATCTTCTGTTCTACCATCGGAATATTTCGCGCGAACGACGAGTTGTTGAGAAGCTCCAGGTCCCAATATAGCTGTTGGTGGGAAAACTTCCAATCTGGTAACGTCCGCTTCGTTCTGCTTCGGGGCAGGAGCTCCCGCTGCAATCCACTCCGCCAGCACGCGGTATTCGAGCGAATCTGTTTTGAATCGTAAACCGCCCAAATGTGGAATGGCGAACGTCGGCTTCAATAGAAGCAAAGAATGTGCCGGATCTGCAACGCTGACCCTGCGACCTACGCTTTGCCGCGTCAACGAATCCCAGTCCAGTTCGGGATCATAGCCGCGTAACGAAAGCTTAAATCCGTTCTTCCCAGATAGTGCTCCATGGCAAGCGCCTTGGTTGCAACCAGTCTTTGTCATCACCGGAATCACGTGGTTGCGAAAGCTCCATTGAAATGGCGTTTTGTAATTGCGAACGGTCACTTTCACCGTGGCACTTAAACCATCTTTCGTCGCCTTCATGATTGCTTCGCCATCGCTTATCGGAGAGACGCGGCCATTTGCATCCACTGTGGCAATTCCTGGTGCGGAACTCGACCAGCTTACGGATCGGGTCCAATCTTCCACAACAGATCCAGTGCTGAGTTCTGCCAACAATTGCTGACGGGATTCACTCGTTGCTAACTCTACCGATGCTGGAAGAATGTTCAAATTACGACTGCCCACGGCAGCAACTACCAGCGAGGGAGCGACTAACAAAATGCAAAGGAAATGTTTCATCGGCTTATGCGAATAACTCTTGAATTGGCTCTATGCCACGGTCAACCAATGGAATGGGACGACCTTGTGCCCCAGGCAACTCAGTGTGGTGATCAATGCCCAGGCCTTTATAAACCGTTGCGGCAATTTCGCCTGGAGTGACGGGGCGGTCCCTGGGCATGGCTCCAATTTCATCAGAAGATCCGACGATAGTCCCGCCTTTGAGTGGGCCTCCACCCATCAGAACAGTCCAGCACTGCGGCCAATGATCGCGACCGCCTGCAGGGTTAACTTTGGGTGTCCTGCCGAATTCACCAAAGCCCACAACCATTGTGTTTGACAGCAATCCTCGGTCCTTCAAATCTTCCAGTAAAGAGCTGTACGCCATGTCGAACATGGGGCCGACCAGGTCGCGATAACAGGAGATGGGGCTGAACGGCTTAGACCCATGAATGTCCCAAGTAATTTCGTCGAACACTGTTTCAAACATGTTAATGGTGACGAATCGCACTCCGGCTTCAATCATTCTACGAGCCAGCAAACAGCTTTGCCCAAAGCGATTGAGTCCATACTTTTCTCGAATCTTTTCCGGTTCGCGATGCAGTTCAAATGCTGCCCGAGCCTTTTCAGAAGACATCAGAGTATAAGCTTGCTGGAAAGTGGAATCCAACAAGCGCGCGTCTTGCGACGTCTCAAACCGGTTGACTGCTTTATCCACCATAGATCGCCAATCACGCCGCCTGTCTGTTCGAAACGCAGTTAAGTAATCTGGCGGCAGCAAATCAGGAACCCGAAAATTGGGGTCGGATGGATCTGCATTTAAAACAAAAGGATCGAAACTTTTTCCAAGGTAACCAGCGTTCTGCCCATGCGGCATGTTGCCGCCAGTGGCCCCAATGGGACGAGGTAAAAGCATGTGGGGCGGCACATCGCCCTTTGGACCTTTCAGTTTCGACAACACGCAGCCGTAGTGCGGATGCTCAATGCCGCCCGTAAACAAGCGGCCAGTTTGCATCATCTGATGGCCGGT
>JAYWBH010000288.1:0-1863 GCA_043781815.1 Bryobacterales bacterium
TGTCGGAAATATTCCTCCCTCACCGTCAACATTTCGTGCTCGAATAGGACTCGCGCTTGTTAGTGGCGTTCAAAGAATGCTGTTTTGGTATACGCCGCAGATTCAGCGTTACCAATCGGCTGCCACAAGTTCATTGAAGCGAATCTCTGAACATCTGCACAAGCAACTGGAGTTTCACACCGATGTCGAGCATTCTCTGCGCGACATTCGAAAAGAGATTATAGGCTTACAGGCTGAACTGCGCAGAACCGGGAACTCACGCCACATGACGGAGCCGTTGACGCAACCTGCGGACATTTTGCCCGACGCCTTCACCTTTTTATTATTAGAACGCTTCCGCGGCCCAGAGGATGAAGTTCGCCGAAAACTTCGACCGTTTATCGAAATAGTGTCTAAAGTCCACGAAGCATGGGAAGGACCATGGGTGGACGCGGGATGTGGACGGGGTGAGTGGCTTGAATTGGCAACGGCATCTGGACGTGAAGCTGTGGGGGTTGATAGTAACCCTTTGGCAGTAGCTCATTGTCACGAAAAGCATCTTACCGCTATAGAGAGTGATGTTCTTGAACATGTTGTTAAAATGGACCCGTGCTCCACCGGTCTAATCACCGCTTTCCACGTTCTTGAGCACTGGCCGTTGGCCAAGACGATTCATTTCCTTGATGCGTCAATGCGAGTCCTAAAGCCCGGTGGACTGTTGATTGTTGAGCTGCCCAATCCGGAAAACCTACTTTCCATCACGAATGAGTTCTGGCTGGATCCCACACATCACCGCCCGGTGCCGCAGCGGTTGTTGGAATTGAGTTTGGCGTTCTGTGGTTTCGTGGTTCTGCAAAGCTTGAACTTAGAGCCCCATGACGAGCGTGACCGGATCCCTTTCAATGAATTGCCTTTCGTTCAAAATGTGAGCCGTCATTTTCATGGTCCGGAGGCCTATGCCCTGGTGGCGCAAAAACCCAACCTCTAACGCCGCAAACGGCAGACTACGAATTGCATTGTTTACCCCGTTACCGCCATCAAGGACAGGCACTGCGGATTATGCCCAGTCGTTACTTGGCTCGCTGGTAACCATGGCCGATGTTACTGTTTTCAGCGATCCTCCCCGATCTTTTCAACCGCTTGATTTCGATTTCGTGGTGTATGAGTTGGCCAACAATCCCCACCACGCCAGTATCTACACCTTGGCCTTGCGTCACCCTGGCATAGTGGTTTTGCATGAAGCGAATTTGCACAGCCTGATCAAAGGTCTTACACTGCAGACCTCGAACCCGGAGAATTATCAGCGTGAGGTTTGCTACGAAATCTTTGGCACTGAAATTCGCTCCGACGGCATGAGCCAACTTGGTTTGGGAGAGGCACAGGCCAATGAATTCCTGATGATTCGGCGTGTGCTGGAGGCAAGCAAGGGATGCATAGTCCGCAACAGCCATGCTGAGTCGATCGTCACGCGGAAAGGGTTCGCCAAACCAGTGCAGGTAATCCCGCATGGGGCAGATCCGCGAACGATGGATCGGGTGAAATGCAAAGCCGAATTCGGACTTGACCCGGATACATTTACGATTGGCTTGTTCGGCTACTTTAGACCCGCTAAGAGAATCGGCCAGTCGCTGAAAGTGATTGAGAAAGTTTGCCGACAACTACCCCATGCGCGAATCCTGGTTGTGGGTGAGGAACACGCTGAGGCAAGCGTGCGGGCCGAATTGGAGAAATACGGCTTGCTGGACAAGGCGAAGATTTTTCCATTTTTTGAGTACATTGAGAAATTGGGCGTGCGACATAGAAGTTGGGATCAGGCAGCCCGAGCTTCCCAGTAATTCTCGAACCTGCCGTTGAGTTGGCAACATCTCAAGGCGATGATGGAGT
>JAYWBH010000289.1:0-1861 GCA_043781815.1 Bryobacterales bacterium
AATTTTAATTAGTGAATGGGTATCACGTCCCCGAATTAAAAACTGGAGCTCGCGTTACTGAACGGGTAGGTTTGGGGCTGTCGAACCGCCTAATCCGGCGTAGGAATCTTTCACTTTTGACACTTTATTCGACGTGAAAGTGATGAACGTGATTTTACCTGGTGGTAGGCCGTACATCCAATCTTCAATCTCATCGCCATCAATCGTACGCCGCTCTTTGTTGCGCGGACGGCCCAGTGCCATGATCACTTGTTCCCTGTCCATGCCTTCTATCGCACGCTTTTCTTTAATGGCATTCTTCACAGGTTCGGGCAGTTGATCGACATAGTTTTCCGTCACCGTACGCTTTTCAAAATCCAGAATTGGTTTCAGAATCGCCTTGATCTTTACCGAGTCAATGTCATGCAATTTCTCTGGAAATTTCAAGGATAAATAGGTGCCTGCGGTGGCTACTTGATCGGCCCTGCCCACTGGAGTTGTGCTGCCCCCCATGCCCACATCAATGTGTTCATACCACTTCTTGCCGGTCTTCAAACCGTGGTTAAGTTCGAACAGAATCTTGTCGTCTTCAATGGTGATCTTGGTGATCTGCACCAGTTCACCGGAGCGGGCGGCGGGGCCAAATTCCTTCATGGCATCGTCCCAGGCAGCTTTATCTTTCATCAGCCCGTCTGACTGAATGACCAACGGTTTCTTTGATCGGGGGATCATGGTTTTGGCAGTAGCGTATTCCGATGAAAGTCCGCGAAGGATTTCAATTCTCTCTTCGTCAGAAAGCTTTACTTTGGCGTTGGCTACTAAGGCGAAGGATAAGCTAAGCAACATCAATTGGCGCATGGCGTTATTCCTCCTTAATTTGAGAATACAGGTTCTGCATCAGAAACGGGGTTTGACGTTCCATCGGGGCCCGATAGATGGCATAAAACACCAACGGAATTACTAGCAAGGTCACCAAACCACCTTCCGGCCCATAGGTTCCACCGCTCCATAAATCACTGGCTTTCCAGACCAAATTGTATCCAGTCAACCCCATTGTAAACCCACTCAACTGCACGCCTGCCAGTGGAAGTGTAACATTCCATCCGAAATGAATGGCAATGGGCAACCACAAATCACCGCTTCGAAGGAAAGCGAATCCAAGCAGCACTCCCCATAAAAATGTGATGAACAAACTGAGCGATGTGGAATTGGGATTGCCCGCATGAACCGCCGCGAACAGTACGGATACGGGCAGCAGTGATTGGTATTCGCCAAATGTCCCAGCAAGCAGTTGAAACCCATATCCGCGGAACAGGATTTCCTCTCCAATAACCCCGAATACCAGAATGACTGAAACAAACAGGATGCTTGAAAATTGAAACGGCGTTTCCGGGTGGGATTGATATTCGGCCATGCGCAACAAGCATGGGACTACGGTCACCAGAAGCGCGGAACCAATGCCAATGCATAAACCGGTCCCGACGTTTTTTAAGGCAGATGCGTGCCATCGTAAGCCGACATCGGCCAGTGGCGAACGTTCAAACATCCGCAAACATAACAAGGTAGCCAACGCTGCCGATGCAAACGTACCCAGTGCCGCAGCCACTAGCAATCCAAATGGCAAAATAAGCCAGGGAAGAATTAATTGACCAGTGAAGGCCAGAAACAGGAAGACACCTACGCGAACAATTGCACCCGATTTACTAAGTCCTGTTTCCTCCATGATCTTACGTCTTCACGGTAACGGAGACTCCACGAGGCGCAACAGTTACTGGCAGCACTTCCACGCCTTGCTTTACGATCAGTTCCGACACTCTTTCTTTGGTACCTTTTTCAACCAGGAGAAATACGCATCCGCCGCCGCCTGCACCGCAAACCTTGG
>JAYWBH010000290.1:0-5901 GCA_043781815.1 Bryobacterales bacterium
GAGGCACTCCAAGTGGGGCAAGAATCTCACCCCAACTTTGGAAATGCACCGATTCACTATCGGCGATCACGCCATCAAAATCGAACAGTATGGCTTCAAACAATCCATTAATTCCGGGCGAACTTGATGGATTGAATCATCCGTTGGAATGCCGGTTGTACGTTACTCATATCGTTACTAGGGGCCACAAACACGGCCCAGAAGATGCCTTGGGGCAAGGCAACTGTCAACAGCATGTCGCTTTCCTGTTGGCCTTGATAGGGCGACCCGGTAGTTAGCATCGTTATCATTCCCTGATAACCATCCACTTGAGTTTGTTGCGAATTTTGAGCAATCTTCATGTTGGAATCGCCTTGTTGCAGGTTCTGCACCAAGGACTGTGTGGCTTGTTGAATGGTCATCTGCTGCCCATTTTGAAAAGGCGTGAAATTGAATTGGGAACCATATGCCAATGCCATCTGTTGGCCTTGACCGATGGACCCCTTGGCCGGTGCAATGGTCAGACTGCCGCCGCTTTGATCGGCCTGCGTCTGCCAATTGTCAGGATATGAAATAGAGAAAGCGCCATTCTGCGCGGTCTTGTAATTGTTCGATGGCCGAAGCTCATTGAGCGATGGCATCTGCACCGTGCCCGTGGAAGGAGCGGGCTGCCCTGGTTGCCCAGCAGAAACCCTTTTCTTGGGCGGAGGCAACGCTTTGACGATTGCCTTGGCTCGAAGGAAACCACCGGTATCCGCAGTATAGTTTTTCTGCGGCATAGCCATGATTTCGTTTTCCACGTTCTTGACGCGGTTGCCAGGATTGGGGTGGTCCGACATCATGCTAGAAACCCAGTTTCCCTTCCCCGTTTCGGCCTCAAGCTTTTCAAAAAAACGAGCCATTTCAATGGGGTTGTAGCCAGCTTGGGCCATCATCTGTGCACCCATCAAATCTGCCTGCGTTTCAGCATCGCGGGAGAATTTCAATAAAGCACCATTGGCCAGTAGCCCTATGCCAGCCTGTTCCAAACTGCCTAATAGACCGCCTCCCAACATGCCCCCAGCGAGTGCTGCCGGAATTTGAATCAGGTTGGCTTTGGACGCCTGGTGCGTACCATGTCGCAGTGCCACGTGAGTAATTTCATGCGCCATAACGGCGGCAAGCTGTGCTTCACTATCGGCAGCAGCAATCAATCCCGTATGAATGAACATTGCCCCGCCGGGTAAGGCAAAGGCGTTGATTGAAGTGTCACCAACAACCTTAAATGTGTAAGGAAATTTCCCGGCTTGGGGTTGCGCAATAATTTTATTGGCCACACCTTGAACAAAGGCATTGAGTTCTGGATTGTTGATCACCTCAAACTGTTGTTCCACTTGGGCGGCAGCTTCCTTACCCATCTGGACATCTTGTTCAACAGAAAAGAAGTTGAACCCCGGTTTGAACGTCTTAAGTTTGGGAGCGGGCCCGGCCTTTTTATCGGCAGCCAGCACACTACAAGCGATCATCACAAGCAGAGACAGTTTTCGTAACACTATAGAGGAACCTCCAGTCACCTATGATGCCTTGATTGCGGTCCAGGATTCAACTGGAAATGTAACCAACAGAACAACTTTTAGCACTGGTTATACCGCTATAAACAAGACGCGATATAATCGACTGTATGTTGACGCCTACAGAAAAAATTTGGTTTAACGGAAAGTTTATTCATTGGAGCGAGGCCAAGATCCACGTTTTGAGTCACGTGGTGAGCTATGGCAGCTCTGTTTTTGAGGGGATTCGTGCTTACGAAACTCCCAAAGGTACGCAAGTGTTTCGCCTTCGCGAGCATATGCGCCGCCTTCTTGATTCAGCCAAGATTTATCGGATGGACGGAGTAAATTTCACCGTCGATCAATTGTCCGCAGCAGCCGTGGAACTTGTAAGCGTCAACAAGCTGGATAGCTGCTACATTCGTCCGATTCTGCTTCGCGGTTACGGCGATGTTGGAGTGTTGGGAATCAACAATCCACTGGATATTTATTTGGCCTGTTGGAGCTGGGGCAAGTACCTTGGCGATGAAGCGTTGGCTTCCGGCGTGGATGTCTGCATTTCTTCCTGGAATCGGATGGCACCCAATACACTTCCGGCAATGTCCAAGGCCGGTGCGAATTACATGAATTCCCAATTGATCCGCATGGAAGCCCACGTTAACGGATACGCCGAAGGCATTGGACTCGATACGGCTGGCTACATCAGCGAAGGTTCGGGCGAAAACATTTTCGTTGTGCGCGATGGCAAAATGCATACGCCACCTTTGGGGGCAAGCGTTTTACCAGGGATCACCCGCGACACGGTGGTTCATTTGGCGAAGAAGGCTGGCATCCCTATTGTGGAGACTTTAATCCCTCGCGAAATGCTCTATATTGCCGACGAAGTATTCTTCACCGGAACCGCCGCTGAAGTGACTCCCGTCCGCAGCGTGGACAGAATCCCCGTCGGTTCAGGTAGCCGAGGACCCATCACCGAACGTTTGCAAAAAGCATTCTTCGACATGGTGAACGGAGTTTCAGAAGATACCGAAGGCTGGCTTACGCTGGTGCCCAAGGCAGTTGAAAAATAGCACCTGACCGGCAACTCACGAAATATCTTGCAGCCTGCTGGAGCATGCTTTGGGCTGGCGGGCTGCTGGGAGTTTCCTTTGTAGCAGCACCTGCAAAATTCTGGGCGCCTTCGTTGACACTGCCAGTGGCACTGGATGTGGGTCGGCATACATTTCAGTTCTTTAACAAGCTGGAACTGGTGGCGTTAGCAGTACTCACGCTATTGGTTTTTCGTGCAACCGAAAATCGTTCGACGCGAGCAATGATAGTGCTGTTGGGCCTACTGTTATTGGTGCAGACAGCTTGGTTATTGCCGCTACTTGATGAAAGAGTAACTCTGATATTGAAAGGGGAAATTCCTGCGGAAAGCCACCTGCATCTTGTTTATATTGGATGCGATGTTTGCCGACTGATTTTGTTGTTAGCTCTACCTTGGCGACTTATTCCCGTTACGCAAAATCAATCAGATCAACCGTAAACACTACTGGACGCTTAGCGCCCGCTGCCTTCGCAAAAAAAGCACGAAGCGTCTCAAAATGTCCCCACATGGAATCGAACCCTGCTTCCGACAAACTCTCGCCATAATCATCGGGGTCGATTTTGAAGTAGATGTCGTGCATTGCCTGCTTGGTCTTGCCTGCCAGCGATGCGGCCACGTCCTCCACCTCTTTCGGTGCCACGTAGGCAACCAGATAATCGTCGCCAGAGTACAACTGACGACCGCCAATCACAGTCATCTTGTCAGGATAAGTTCCGTTCTCTGAACCAAGCATTCCATCGGTCAAGCAGCGATGAATGGGGTCCCACGCCTGATCGGTAGATACCAACCAACCTTCATCCCACTTTTCTTCAATTTGTTCTAAACATTCCAGCAGCGCTTCATCGTCCTTAGCGCCAAACAATTCTTCGGCCTGGGCCAGACTCAATGCAAAATGAACACCGGTTGTGGACATTCATCCAGATTAACTCACGCTCACCCATTAGAATAGGAAGACATGGGTGTTTTTATGAATCGCGAAACGCTGGTGGCTGCAAGGGCGCAATGGAAGCGCGATGGCAAACAGGTTGTCTTCACCAACGGCTGCTACGACCTGCTACATCCTGGACACATTCGCTTACTGGAATCCGCGCGCAATTTAGGCGATATATTAATTCTGGCATTGAATACCGACGATTCCGTTGCCCGCTTAAAAGGTCCTTCCCGACCTTTGCTCACATTGGAACAGCGCGCCCAAATGGCAGCCGCGCTTCAGGCCGTGGATGTGGTTACTTCTTTTGACGAAGATACGCCGCGCGAACTGATAGCCGCCGTACTTCCAGATTTCCTCGTAAAAGGTGCTGATTGGTCCCACTTCATCGCTGGCCGCGAAGAAGTGGAAGCAGCAGGTGGCAAGGTGATGGCGCTCCCGTTGGAACCGGGCTATTCCACCACCAACATCGAAAAAGCAATTTTGGCTCGGTAACGATTCGTTGACACATCCAGCAATTCGCGAACTTTTTCAGACGCTTGGAAAGCGGACGTCGTTTCATGACACCATGCGCCGTCTTGTGGCCACACGCCATGCCAAGCTGGCCGGGCTGGTTCCCGCTGCTAAAGCCCTGTACGCAGTCCACGCCTGGCTTTGGACGGGGAAGCCGGTAATCGTAATCACCGACGGTTCACGCGAAGCGGAAACGATTTACGAACTCATTTGCACTTTCTTCGACATCCTTTCTGAGTCCACAACCATCGGCAGACCGCAACTGATTCCAGCCCTGGATGTGATTCCCTCCCAGCAACTTTCACCGCATTCAGAAATCAGCGAACAGCGGGCCATCGGGCTGTGGCGTCTAGCCATGGCGACGGCACCCATCACCGTCACTCCCATTGCCAGCGCATTGATCCGTACCCGCAAAGGGGATTATTACAAGCAACTGGCGTTGACCTTGCGCATGGGCGAAGAGATTTCGCAGGATGACCTGGCCGCGCACCTGGTCGCCATCGGATACGAACGTCGCGAGCCCGTGGAAATGGTCGGTGAATTTTCCATACGCGGTGGGATAGTCGACATTTTCCCCGCCGAAGCTGATAAACCAATTCGCATGGAAATGTTTGGAGACCTCATCGAATCCTTGCGTAAATTCGATGTCGATACCCAGCGCTCGGTCCTGAAAGTGGATCAAACCACGCTGCTGCCGCTGGTCGAATATCCGCGCACGGAGTTGGCATCGGCAGGGTGGGAATTTCGCCAAGCGCTGGATGAATCTCGGGAATTTTCAATCTTCGATTTAGCGCATCAGCCGGTAATCTTGATTGACGAACCGGAACTGGTTAAAGGTGCGGGGGAACGAATGTGGGTCCGGCTGGACGCTCCGGCTAAAGATTTAGGAGCCGTGTTTGATCCAGTCCCAGCGGAAGATATCTTTTTCCGATGGGAAGAATTTGAAGAAAAAGTCAGTAGAGCTTCGTCACTTGAATTTCGTCAGTTGTCATTGGAAGAAGGTGGCGGTCACATTTCCACACGGCCAGCCATGGCCTTTCATGGCAACATTCCCGCCGTCATCGGTGAAACTAAATCTCTAGTAGAAAAAGGCGAACGGGCAGTCTTTTTTGCCGCATCCACGGGCGAAGTAGAACGTCTGGCCGACGTGTTTACTGAGTATTCCCTGCCCTTCACCATTTGCTTGGATAGCTCAGAAGCCGCGCCCTATGCCGCCAATCGAGGTTGGAGCGGACCGGCATCCGGTAACGTGTTGCTGGCCAAAGGCAGCGTCCGCCGTGGCGCAAGTTTCCCGGAAGAAAAGCTGACGCTATTCGGGTCGGAAGATCTTTTCGATTCTTCTGACCTGGTTGCCCATCCTGTAAATACCAAGTCCGCCGCTGCCGCTTTTGCATCGGACCTTGCCGATTTAAAACCCGGCGATTATGTGGTGCACGTTACTCATGGAGTGGGCCGATTTGTTGGTTTGAAGGAACTGGGCGAAGGTGAACTGAAGGGCGATTTCATGGTGCTGGAGTATGCCAATGATTCCAAGCTCTACGTTCCTTTAACTCGCCTGGACCTGGTTCAACGATATCGTGGGGCGGGTGATAACAAGCCTGGGCTGGACAAGCTGGGTGGGGTCACCTGGAACAAGACTAAGTCGCGTGTGAAAGCCAAAATGCGCGACATGGCCGACGAGTTGTTGAAGCTTTACGCCCAGCGCAAAATGGCTGAAGGATTTTCCTATTCGGTAGATGGCAATTGGCAACGTGAGTTTGAAGACGCCTTTGATTATTCGCCCACCAAAGATCAGTTGCAAGCCGTTCAGGAAATCAAACGGGACATGGAAAGCCTGCAACCTATGGATCGACTTCTGTGCG
>JAYWBH010000291.1:0-5882 GCA_043781815.1 Bryobacterales bacterium
GCCTCCTGCCATTTCCCCTGCCGGGAGTGCAGATCAGCCCGTATGCCAAGAATGCTGACACGGTCCATTGGAATTGCGTCCTTAGCGGAATGCACGATGGCCAGAGCCCGGTCTAATGTTCTGCCAGCGTCCACATATCGGCCTTGGATGAGCTGCACTGTCGCCAAGCCAATGAGGAGTATCGCGGCCTCCGTTGTTTCGCCCCGGCCCGCTTGGTCTGTTGCGGTAAGGGCTTTGAAATACTCTGGCTCCGCCTCTTTGTATTGTCCTTCTGCTTGCAGTTGCGTCGCTGCCGCCCCGTGGAACATAGCTCCATCACTAGGCTTGTTCAGAGTTAATTTCCGCATGCTCTGAAATGTTTGACGAGCGTTGCCAAATTTCCCCTGTTGATATTGCACCGACCACAGCAACTGCAGAGTACGAAAACGAATCGGGTCGTTAGGCGGATAAAGCTTATCCTGAATCCTGAGCGATTGCTCCGCAAGCAGTTCGGCCTCTATGAACCGGCCAGACAAATAAATGACGTGTGCCCTGTTACTCAGCGTTAACCAGGCGCAAGATTGTCCGGAGCCGATTTCCTTATCTATTGTTGTGGTTGAAAACGCCGCTTCGGCATCGGCCAATTGTCCGTTTTCCAATTTGTCGACAATCCTCTGGTTGAATTCAAGACATGCCGGACTCAGAGTGGCTCTGGGATCTGAATCTTGCGCCGACGCGTGCCAAATCGCCAAAGCCGCCGCGTATATTGTGAATAATCCAGCTCGCATTTTCATCTCCTTTTCTGACAATGAACCGACAGGCGCAGAGCTATCCAGCCCAAAATTTGGGCACGGTACGGAACTCAAGCCGGGGCGCTGATGTTTTGAAGTGGCGCCGGCGAGGGTCTAAACTGATCCGTTGATGTTGGCCGCCACAACTTAGGAACTGGCAACACGTAACCCGAGGAGCCGCTCAACGGTTTCCAGTTGCCTGCTACTTCAAATCATGCCAGTCCACGCTGCCTCGTCCGCTATTGGTTTGGGATGCGAATGCGGATTGAATTGCATGCGCGCGTTTCTCCATTTCGTTTGCCTCAATCCTACGGCCGGTCTTACGGAGCACCGCCGAATACTCATTCAGAACCTTTCCGGTATCTGGATGATGCGGTCCTACGGCTGTCTCCATTTCATTCAAGGCACGGCTTAGATGGGCGGTCCCTTCGCTTCTGCGCCCTAACTTCCAACTCAACACTCCCAGATTAGTGAGAACACGAGCCCGCGCCTGACCCGCCGCCATAATTGCCACGGCGCGTTCCAGCGCTTCGGCCGCTTTCTGGTTCTTTCGCCGCGCCTGGTAGAGCACCGCAAGATCATTGAGCGCCGTCGCCGCTTCCGGCGATTTGGACTCTTCCCAAATGGACAGTGCTTTTCCAGAAGCCGTCTCCGCTCCCACGTAGTCCTGCTTCAGGTAAAGCACCTGCCCTAGCACCAGCCAGATTTGCGGAGACTGGGGCAGAATTTCCAACGCGCGACGAACCGAATCCTCTGCCCGGCTCCGTTCCCCGATGGACTGATAGGCCCGAGCGGCATTGCACAATGCGCGTGCCATTGCTTCTGATTGCGGCGCCCAGATTCCCAGCGACCGCTCGAAGTAATTCAGCGCGGGACGATATCTACCCGCTTGCATTTCCGCCCTTCCCAGCGCATCCAGGATCACACCCAGCCTGGGGCCTTGCTGATGGGCCGCCTCGGCTTCCTGCAAGGCTGCCACAAGTTCCCGCTGCGCCTCTGCGAACTTTCCCTGAGTCAACATGGCATCCCCCAGGTCATAGTGTTGCCGCCAGTCCGCCAGCACGGGAAGGGCAAGCAATAGCGCGGTGAGTAGACGTTTCATGGAATTCACTATGTTCTGGCGTCTGGATGGAAACAAATGAGGGCTCATGTTGGCATCGACTCTAAGGGGACGAGGGCCGCTCAGCGCATTCTTGTGAATGTGGTTGAAAGCTGTCCCTGATTATCAAGCCCGATCGCGTTGATCGTCTTGCCCCCATTGGCAACCACAAAGTCCTGCCCCTTGCCCACGACGCCGTTTGGAAACACCGCAACGATTGTGCCGGTGCAATCCGGATTGAGCGTGTAGGTTCCCGAAAAGGCTTGCGACCTGATGATGAAACCGTTGAAGTTTGCACTCTCCGTGCCGGTCCATTTACCCGCACCGTCGAACGTGGTCAACCCTACCCCGTTGTATGGCCCTGCGGCGGTAGACCCGCTGAACGTTAAAGTGAAGGCGCCCTTCAGAACTGAGCACCGTGGTTCCTCTGCGCTGACGAGCGAGGGAGCCAAGGCAACCAGTCCGGCAACGAGGGCCAGTTTGGCCGTCTGATGCAGGTTGAGACGATTTGTCATTGTGTTCTCCTTTTTGAGTGCGAAGCATTTTGTTCGCAAGGTCAGGATGACAAAACCGTGGATGCGGGAGGGAGTATTCGGGGGTATAGTAACCGTGATCGCCCTAACGGCGATACTGATTCTTCTGGAGTTGTTCGTCGGAAAGCCCGATTTTAGTAAGTAGGGCTGAGTAACGCGGATCTTTCCGGACGGGATCCCAGATGTCTTGCGTGCGGGCAAATATCAGGAAGGAATCCTGCTGCTCACGTGCAAGCTCCACATACCGGAAAGCGGAGTCGGCATCTCCTAACCCCAGGTAGAGAACGACAAAGCAAGCCGGCGAGACGAACTGCTTTTTAGACCGCGCCAGCAATTGCTCAAGAATCTTGCGGGTTTCGGCGGGGTTCCCCACATGTGCCTGCAGCCAGCCGATGAAGGCGAGTGTTTGGGCGGACGGCGCCAGGCGTTGCAGTTGCTGGAAGTTGGCAAGGGCCGCCGGGTAATCTCCTTGCTTCTTAAGTGCAAGGCTCAGACCAAACGACGCCATCATGTCGTTTGGATTGGCAGCCAGAAGGCGGCGAAATCCCTGGACAGCCACTGTGCTTCGCCCCTCGAGGTGCGCCAGCCAAGGTTCGCCTACGGCGATATACGGGGAAAGTGGGTCCAGTTCCCTAGCCGTGCGATTTTCGGCCAAGGCCTCCTGCCAGCGGCCTTGCGGCGCGAAAACATTGTGCGCCAGTCCATGGTGACCCGCCGCTGAACTCGGATTTAATTCCAGGGCCCGCCGCATTCGGCGTTCCGCCTCTGGCCAATTGTATTCATGGCGGGCGGTTATGGTGGCCAGCACAACGTGGGCCTCAGCTAATTCGTCGTCCAGGGAGAGCGCTTTGTGGATAGCGGCGCTACCCTTGGCCGCAAGTTCGTTCGCTGGCCGCAAGCTCCAGATATCGGTGGCCCAGTAGACCCCGGCGAGACCAACATAAGGCAGAGCGTAGGCTGGATCGGCGGCGATGGATTGTTCAAAAATGCCCTCGGCCCGGTCAAGGCTTCCAGGCGCGAACGAATTCATCTCGTGCTTCCCTTGCAGGTATAGGTCGAAGGCCTGCTGGTTGGCGGTATGAATCTTCTTCAGGCGCCGGTCTTGAGCACCGGTCAGTTTCAACTGGAGGGCGCTAACCACTGACCCGGCGACCTCCTGTTGCACCGCGAACACATCCGCCAACCGCCGCTCAAAGGAGCCCGACCAGACATGGTAGCCGTCGCCGGTGCGAATCAACTTGGCAGTCACCTTTAATTGCTCCCCCTGCTTGCGCACGCTTCCCTCCACCACGAAATCGACGTGCAGTTTGGCACCGATCTCTTGAACGTCGGCCGGTTTGCCTTTGAAGTAGAAGGCCGAAGTGCGGGCGGCAACATGCAGGCCGCCCGCATTGCAGAGCGCGTCGGTGAGTTCCTCCGTCAAGCCGTCGGCAAAGTACTCATAGGTGGGGTCGGCGCTCAGGTTGAGAAAAGGCAGGACGGCGATGGAGGGATTAGCTGGCGGTTTAGCAGCGCGGAAACTACGGGTTGCCCACCAAGCGGACACGGCAATGAGGAACAGCGCGAGAATGCTAACGGCGAAGCGAATGCGGGGCGAGGCGGGGCGACGGATTTCCAGTTCGGGTGGCTGAGGCTGAAACCGGAACTGAGGGACGTAGCTACCCTTAGGGACTTCAATCCGCAGCAGCGCAGCAGCGCCCTCGCCTGAGTAGTATTCTTCCAGCCTCTTGCGCAATTTGCCGGCTTCGACGCGCACGACGGTATCCACCTTGGGGTCGAAATCGGAAGGCCGGTCAAACACCTCCGTGCCGAGCACCAGTTCTTTTATGCCGTCGGTGCTGCCAGCCAGGGTCTGTTCCACAATGTGAGTCAGGAAACGACGGGCGCGGAGGGCGTTGATGAACTGCGGGCTGACCAGGATCGCCTGCAATGCCTCACGCACCAACGCAGGTGCTGGGGGCGGAGGTTGCATGATCGGATGGTCAGTCAAATTGAATCCTGGGTTCCGGCGACCATACAATCATAGCTGACAGGACGACCATGCACAGGGCGTTCGTGGGGACAGGCGTTCGTGGGAAGAACTGTGTCAGCCTGAACTTACCCTTTAATCATGATGTGAAACGGAGGCAGAGCAAGCTGGCACTATTCTTTAGTTTCTGAAGATTTGAAATCAATCACAAAAGGTTTTTAGTTTGAATCAGTTATGCCTTAGTTCAAGATCCCACTGCGAGCGAGCTCCAAGTAACAGCTGGCGATGCAAGTCGGGGACAGCGTTCTGGACTGCGTCGAGAATTGAGACAAGGTAATTCGGGGACAGTTACCGTTCACCAGAAATCCATTGGTAAACGGGCGGTTGTGGTTAAAGATGGTTGCAGCAGTGGAAGCGTAGGCAGGCTCTGCTGGAGAGCAACCTGCCGAGGAATACACTGTTGGAAACTCATCTTGATGAGTCGACTGGAAAGCGGCTGGCCGCTTTCCAGACGCCCTTAGCTTATCAAGCATCAGGATAGATTTCCTTATGCCTTGGAAAACTCAAAGTAATTGGCACCCCGGGATTTTGAGATTTGGATGCCGCCGCCGCTCGCTCGAACTCAACTGGGGACCGATAATTCAGTGTTGAATGCAAGCGCTCCTCATTATAAAAACGCTCAATAAAGTCTTCAATATTGTGGTGTAGTTCTTCCAGCGTGCTGTACTCACGACAATTGATTTCTTCACTTTTCAAAGTGTTCATAAAGCTTTCACAGTGACCGTTCTCCCAAGGTCTTCCCGGTCGGCTCATACTGATCAATATCCCCAACGATTCCAATAGGCTGACATATTCGTTGGAAGCATATTGCGTTCCCCTGTCGGAGTGATGCACCAATCCAGGGCCAGGATTCCGGCTGGCGATTGCCCGATTGAGAGCCGCTAGCGGGAGTGCAGTGTTCAGACTTCGACCCAGTTCCCAACCCACCACTTTGCGTGAAAACACATCCAATACCACGGCCAGATAAACAAACTCGCGACCTAATCGGATGTAAGTAATATCGGACACCCAAAGTTGATTGATCGCTTCTACCTCCACATACTGGGCCATATTGGAATAGACAGTAAAGCCGTGCTTGGAATCGGTGGTCGCCACAAACTTCCGCTTTCTGACAGCCAGCAGATTATCCGTGCGGACAATACGCCTTACCACTCCTTCGCCAACCGCCACCCCTTCCCGTTTGAGCATGGCCGTAATCCGGCGATACCCATACTGGCGATACTTCAGAGCCACTCTCTGAATGGAATCTCGGATTGCAACTTCGGCCTCATCTGGTTTTTGTTCTAACCAGTCGCGGTAAAACCCGGCACGACTTACTGCAGCCAGCGAACACATCTGTTCTATCGTCAGCCTATCTAGTATAGCGTTTCAGTAAAACATATCCGTAGTGATTTGTTTCTGATATGCTGGCGGCATGGCCCAACGATCGACGCATGCCAAGCTTGTTCTTA
>JAYWBH010000292.1:0-5880 GCA_043781815.1 Bryobacterales bacterium
ATGAAGTATCAAGCGGCTGGCCTGGGCCAACTGATCATCGCCGGTAAAGAATACGGCTCCGGCAGTTCACGCGATTGGGCCGCCAAAGGTGTTCGCCTGTTAGGAGTCAAAGCCGTCATCGCCGAAAGCTTTGAACGCATCCATCGCTCCAATCTGGTCGGCATGGGAGTGCTCCCCACCGAGTTTGTCGATGGCCAAAATCGGGAATCGTTAGGATTGACCGGTCTTGAAACCTACTCCATCACCGGCGTCTCTGCCGCAGCCCAAACCGGCACGCACGCCTCAGTAACCGCCACGTCGCCCGAAGGCACCATCAAAACGTTTGCCGTTAAAGTGCGCATCGATACTCCACAAGAAGTGGAATACTTCCGTTCCGGTGGAATTCTGCCGTATGTGTTAAGGCAACTGGCAGCCCGATAGGTTCATCGCGGTAATCCTGGGAGTCAGGTTTGGGTGTCAGGTTAATGATAGACTCAGGCAGCATGCAAACCCTAGGTCTGTCACCGAGTACTCCCAAAACGGAACCCTTTTGGAAAACGTGGCTTTGGCCAGATGTCTCGGATCAAATCTCCGCCCAACAAGCAGCAAGAAATGCGATGTACGGCACGTTTTTCATCTCAGCGATAACTTCGATTGCTGCAATGTTTCGAGTGGTACCTGTTGGCTCTCTGCTGGATGCCTTTCTGTTTTTTCTGATTGGTGTAGGTATTGGACGAATGTATCGCACAGCCGCCATCTGTGGATTCATCTTCTATTTGATTGAGCAAGCTTCTGTTCTCGTGGCCGGACAAAATCCAATCGGTGTAATGAGCACAGCACTGATTCTTCTTTTGTTCACCGGAATTCGCGCAACGTTTTCGTATCAAAAACTAAAGAGCTTTCAAATTTAATTACACCATGCTACAATAATTACACCATCATGGCACTCAACCTCAAAAACCCCGAAGTCGAAAGTCTGGCTTCCGAAGTGGCACTTCTGGCTGGTTCTTCTAAAACCGAAGTCATCCGACAGGCTCTTCTTGAAAAGAGGCAGCGGATGATCCTTGGTTTTGCGCGCGATTCCCAAACCAGCGCTCTACAATTCCTGCATGATCGGCTGTGGCCCACTCTTCCTCCAAACGCCAGCCGTACGCTTAGTCGCGCAGAAGAGGACGAAATCCTTGGCTACGGTCCTGATGGGGCACCAGTCTAATGGCGGGAATCGGGATGGTGGTCGACACTTCCGCTATTGTTGCCATCATCACGCGGGAAGTTACGGCGGAATACCTTGTAGGTAAATTGCTTGCTGCCCAACTGCGCATCGTCCCCACGCCATGCGCTGCGGAAGCCATTATTGTCCTGAACTCAAAGTTGGGTCGCGATCCTAGCGCAATCTTGCTGGAATTCTACCAGGAATTTGAAATAGAGCTCATCCCTTTCGCCGTCAAGCATCTCACTTGGTTTAGCCACGCCTTCACGCGATATGGCAAGGGTCGACATCCAGCCGCGCTCAATATGGGCGACTGTTTTACGTATGCCATTACCAAAGCGGCAGGGTTACCTTTACTTTTTGTAGGAAACGATTTTCTGCAAACAGATCTAAAATCTGCCTGAAAATCGGCTATTTTTTCAAATCCAGAAGTTCCAACTCTCGCCAGATATCGGCATCATGTTCGCGCCAATCATCGCTGAGTCGACCGGTAAAGTGAAGTTCAAAGACTTTCAACGTTCCGTGGCCAAACGGGCAGATCCATTCCACTTGGGGCGCTCCCAAACGAAAAATCTTATCCCAGGCTCCACCGCCCACAGGCATTCGCAATTTTCGCAGGCAGGTTCGGCAACGGTACCGCTGATCTTGAGCAACTAAGGCCGCTGCACCTAAGGCAGCCAGCCAAAACACCATGATCGCAAAAGTCCATGGCAGGTCTTGTGCAAAGCGCGCCAAACGGAAGTCACTGAATGATGTTGGTTCCGGCAAACACAGATTCAGACCCAGCCAAATGCAGTAGAACACAACCGCGACCGCCAACAGCTTGGAGAACAAAAATCCCCAATATCTCATGACTGATTAGACTCCTTCGTTCCATCAAAAGTTGCTGAAGTATGACACAAAGTACGATTCAATTGCGAATCATGTTCCTTGCAAGAAACCAAACATTGGCCGGACGTTCAGCCAGACGACGCATAAAGTAGGGATACCAGGCTTCCCCATAGGGAACATACAGCCGCAAACGATACCCTTGCTTTCTCAATTTCTGTTGAAGATCACGGCGCACTCCCAACAGCATTTCGAATTCGAATCGGCTGGCGGCAAGACCAATTTCCGATGCGTAAGCAGTTGTCCTTTGAATGATCTCTTCATCATGAGTGGCAATCGCAGGGTCAGTACCGTCTTTCAATAGAAGTCGCATTAGCTGAACATAAGCCTCATCCACACCCTTCTTATCGGCAATCGCAAGCTCCGGCGACTCTTTATATGCGCCTTTACAAAGCCTGACTGGAATCCGAAGACTATTCAGACTACGAACATCTTGTTCACTACGATGCAAATACGCCTGGATTACCGCTCGCACGCAGCCATGACTCTGCTGCATTCTTTCCACAATCTGCAGCGTTCGTTCTGTGTAAGCGGTTGATTCCATATCCACTTCCACCCGTGTGCCATACCGTTTGGCGAGCTTCACCAAAGGCTCAATATTAGCAACGCATTCCTCTACTGAAAGATCGAGTCCAAATTGAGTTAACTTTATAGCGATGGTGCCGCCAATGGACATTTCGCTCAGGTTGAGTAATGCTTTTGCCGCTGCTTTGCTGGCGGACTTCGCCTCATCCGCAGTTTCCACATTTTCCCCAAGATGATCCAGCGCAGTTTGAATCCCTTGAGTCGCCAACAATGCAGCAACTTGCACACCATCATCTAAAGTTAAACCTGCAATAAATCTTGAGGTAAGCCGACGCGCCCCTGCCGAGGATTCCACCCAACCACGCACCAACTTATTCTTCGACAACCAAAGAAAGCCACTCCGCAGCATTACCCCTCCTCAAACATCCAGCCCAACACTCCTCATCAACTCCAATGCGTTCGATTTCGCCACAACCCCAGAGCGCATTTGGTAGTCAAAGTGAAGGATTCCATTCTGCAAATCATCCTCAAAGTGACGATTCCGGATTCTGGAATCGTCCAACTGGGTTAACGAAAGGTCGTGAGTGGTCACCATCCCAATGGCCCGGTTATCCAGCAGTCCACGAACAATTCCCGCAGCACCAATGCCCCGATCGTGTGAGTTTGTCCCAGCCAGTAGTTCGTCGAGAAGAAAGAAAACAGGCAGTCCACTTTTGGTCATCTCCACAATCAATTTGAGTCTCAGGATTTCCGTATAAAATCGGGAACGACCTTCGGCCAGCGAATCCACTGTTTGGATGGACGCGCCAACTTGGAACGGAGTCAACTGAAATCGTTTGGCTCGAACAGGTGCTCCAGCCAAGGCCAATACAGTATTGATGCCCGCTGTTCGCAAGAAAGTGCTTTTACCAGACATGTTTGAACCACTGATGATGATGAAAGGATCCTTCGCGGAAAACGAAACAGCATTCCGAACCATTGTTTTCGATGGTAGAAGCGGATGGCCCAGTGCTTCCGCATCAAAGAAAACTGGCAGATTCTCATCCAGAATTTCTGGAAACGGGTCTTCTGGATGCTCAAACGAATAAGCTGCCAGCGAAAGTGCAGCTTCAACTTCTCCAACGGCGTCCAACCATTTTGAAATCAGGTGTCCGTAAGTGCGCCGCCAGGCTTCTACACCGAATGAGATGTGAACCGACATCAATAGCAACACGTTCAGTATCTTAACTGCGGGATTATCTAAAGAATCAATCCATTGCGCTAATTTAGCTAAGCGGGCAACGGCAGCCGATGGCGGTTCCCCATCGGATTCCAGCGATCGTTTCAAATTCACGATATAGGCTGAAGTGAACGGTTCATTTTCAATCCGGGCCAGCACAGCAGCCAGCAATTGAAGATCGGCCGCTGCGCCTTGTGCTGAACCAAGAATGGCCCCTATGTATCCCCGCAACACGAAACGGAGGATTAACGTCAGACCAAGGGAAACTGCCAACCACCACACTTGGCCAACCAGCAGCCAATAAGCCACCCCTCCGACATTCATCAAGGCCAACAAAAAGGCCAGCAATTGCTGCCATCCGCCCCGCAGAACCACCGGATCGGCACCCCAGCTTTTGAGCCTGGAAGGATGCACACCGCTTCTGGCTTCCTCCCCCAAAACAGCTAAGTCTTCCCGCAGATCCAGCTTCGTCGATAGCTCCTGAATGGCTTGCTGACGCAGATGGATCACCTGCCGTTGTGCCGGATTGCACAACCATCGCGCTAAAACATCTTCACCCATTCTTGTTCTGGCAGAATTCAATAATTGAAACAGGCTATCGGGACCAAACACATCAAGATCGCGGGCATAGGGGTGGTTGGCATTCAGAAATCGATCCCCGGTTTCCCCTTGACCGTGCCACTTATCATCCAATCGTGCCAATGCTTTTTCATAGAGTCGACGAATGCGCAGAGCTCGCCCGGACGCCGCCAAAATGCGGCTATGCCACAGCACCAGGCCACAAAAAACTAACACCGGGACAAGCAAACTTGCCAAAGGTACAAGGGAATGAAAGCATGCGTACCCCAATACAGCAGCACACACTGCGACGCCGAGTCGTAAGTTGCCCAGCAGGATATGTTTTTTCTCACATTGGGAAACGGAAAGAGTTGCTTTAGCCAGACGCCTTTCGTATTCGGATCTTGGTTCAATTCGAGTATTCAATCTACTTTCATTATCCCTTGGAAACCTAATTCCACTTTTTAGCGTCATTGGTCTGGGAAAGAAGTGCGAAACAATTCACTAGGGGATTCGCCAAAGGTACAATAGTGTCGAATCTTTGAAGTTTGTTGGAGCTTCATATCAAGACAGCATGCCAATAGCCAGGCGACAATAATTTAAGGTTAAGGAGAAATAGAATGGATTTGATGGGTCAATTGGGAGATCTGCTCCAGCAATACTCTGGGGCACAAGGCGGAGCACCTCCAGCCGATGTAGAACAACATTACGATCAAGTAGCGCAAGGCAGCTCACCGGCATCAATGGCTGAAGGGTTACTTGCCGCTTTTCAGGATACACAGCATACACCAGCGTTTGGGAATCAAGCCGCCCAACTTTTCGGAGCTTCTGGTGGTGACACCAAGGCGCAAGTATTGAATACACTGCTTGGGGTTGCCGGTCCGATGATGATGCAGAAGATGGCTGGCGGTCAAGGCGGCGGCATGGAATCGGCACTGGCAGGGTTAATGGGCGGTGGCGGTGGATCGGCTCTTTCCGGTTTGATGGGCGGCGGTGGCGGTGGTTTGGCAGGAATGTTGGGTGGACTTCTTGGCGGTGGCGGGATATCAGCACTGGAAGGGCTGTTAAGCGGCAACCAACAAGTAACACCGGAAATGGCTGCTAAAGTTCCTGACGAAGTGGTGGAGAAGTTGGCTCACCAGGCAGCACAACAGGATCCTTCCGTAATGGATCGATTAAGTTCCATTTACGCAGAACATCCAACGTTGATCAAGACCCTTGGCGGCGCGGCGCTGACCATTGCCATGTCGCGCATGGCTGACCGTTCCAGGCAAGCGTAATCGGTTTCCCGGTAGAATCAAAAGCGCGAACTGGGCCCTTGGTCTGGTTCGCGCTTTCTGATTTTAACCTCAACTTAACCACACCCTCCGCAAAGTAGACGGAAGTAAACAATCGCCACCCCGACCAAGCTGGATTTAGATCCGGGTTATCATAGTAAGAATTTAAATTTCCCTGTTACCAATGTTTTCTCTTAAGCAAACCACCACCATCGCCGCGATCA
>JAYWBH010000293.1:0-16922 GCA_043781815.1 Bryobacterales bacterium
GGTAAGCCCGTGTATGCCCACGGCATTCATCAACTGGTGGATACCGCAGAAGTTTCGGCGCTGATCCGCAATGCATTTACTTCGCAGTATGATCAAAACTGTATTGTGGTTCTGGCAGGTCCGGCGACGAACTTGGTTCAGACTCTGCGCTTGCCTGGCGTGAAAGATTTGATATCGCAAAAGGTTCGCCTGTTGAGCATTGTCGCCGGAGATTTTGGCGGCGGTCCGGCGGAGTTCAATATCAAGGCCGATATTGCTGCTGCGCGCGAACTATTCGCTGAATGGCCAACGCAAATCATTGTGGCTGGGGCCGAACTGGGAGCCCAGTTGAAGTACCCCGCTAGCAGCATTGAAAGCGATTTTTCTTACACGCAAGATCACCCTGTGGTGGACGCTTACAAAGCGTTTCGAGCCATGCCATACGATGCCCCTGCACCCGGTGTTGCCGCAGTGTTGGCCGCTATCCGTCCCAAAGAAAGCTACTTTAAGATGTCCCCTTCAGGCACGATCAAAGTGCTGGACGACGGTCGTACACAGTTCATTGCCTCTCCCACAGGGAAACATCAATACCTGATTTCTGATCCTGAAAAGAAGGATGCGGTGCAGAAGGTGATGATTGAATTGGTGAGTGCCAAGCCAGTTCCCAAAGCACCGCGTTTCCGACGGAATCAAAAGAAAGATGCGGTGGACCCAGCCAAGCCCGCAGTGTTGGAAGTGCTACCTCCGCCAGTTAAAGAGTAATCTGAACCAACCGTTCCTGGGGTGCGCGGTTCGATACATTTTCCAATTTCAAAACGCCTCGCGGACAAACTTCTGCACATAGCCCGCAGCCCACGCAGGATGCCCTGGTGAAGCTTTCGTTTGATTGCGCGTAAGAGCGAACGTCAATTCCCATCTCGCAATATTTGGAACAGAGTCCGCAGGAAATGCACATGTTCTTCTTCACCGTAATGCGGTAACGACCGATCTTTTGCACCATTCCCAACAGTGCCGCCATAGGGCAAAAATTACGACACCAAACTCGCGTGCCGCCAATTGGATACAAACCCACACCGACGACTCCGGAAAGCATGGTGCCAACAATCAGCCCATAAAAAGATTGGAATTTATAGGTGAACGCTGCCAGATCGGGATGCTTGGGTCCAACGGCGTAGGTGGTGAACAGCAGTGCCGTAAGAACGATACAGATAGCTAGTACTGAATAGATGGCGGACTTTTCAAACTTCCAAGCTGCGGTCGATTTGTTGGATAAGTGTCGAAAGGGTTCCCCTGCGGTATTGGCCAGCCCGCCGCATCCGCAGACCCAGGAACAGTACCAGCGTTTGCCGAAGAATGCTCCAGCAATGGGAACCAATAGCAACGAACCCGCAAAACTGAACAGAATGATTGGTAGCGGGTAATGAAAGATGGTGTTGGGCGTCAGGTAGTCTAATTTCAGCGGCCAGAAGTAGCTGAAATAATATTCCGGCTGATGAATGGCTTTCAGAAATTGAGGTAACGCAAAGGCCAACACCGATTGCACGAACATCACTACGCAGGTTCGAATCACCTGATAGCGGTTATGGCGATAACGTCTGATGACGAAGATGCCACCGCCCACTACCGCGATGGTATAGAGCAGGCCGTAGAGGGTCCACTTTCCATCTAAGCCGATGCTTTGGGCAATAGGCGTGAACCACTCAGTGAAGTAGAGTGCAAGGTAGAATCCGGTCAACAAAGCGGCCAGGATCCACGCAGAAATCCCACGATTGGTGATGTCATGCGTGAAGCGGTCGTAAGTGGTTTGTCGAATCATTTGCTTCCCCTTTGGAAATTGAAGTTGAGTGGGAGTGTGCCGAATTCTCCATCGAATTGAGCTTCGTGCAAGTGCTTCATCACATATTCCGGCGTGCGTCGTTCTGTGATCCAGCGTTCAAAAAATTCATGATTCCAGCGCGAGCCGAGCATGTTGAATCCCGTTACTGCTGCATTTTCCCAACTGACGCGGATGCTGATTTCCTTTCCTGCAACGCGATGATAGAAGCTTTCGGCACCTAATTTCCCAGTAGTGGTGAATTCGATATCGAAAAAGTTAGAGCTGTTATAAAAGATGGGAGGCCGGTAGTCGATTGCGTCTCCAAGAATAGATTTGGCGGCTAACTCGCCTTGTCGTTTGGCGCTGTACCAGATCTGTTCCACCAGGCCAGTGGATGCGAGTTCCACGCAATCGCCAGCGGCCCAAACATGGGGCAGGGAAGTGCGAAACGCCGAATCTACCAGGATTCCCCGATTCACTTTCGGCGCAGTCCTGGTGGCAGCCAGCCATTCTATGGAAGGGTGAACGCCTACTGCGACCCCGAGCAGTTCCGCGTCATAGCGCTTTCCGGAACTTCCGATGACGGCTTCCACATGACCAGTATCGTGCGATTTTATTTCCACCACAGATTCTTCCAACAGCACATTCACGCCATGATGGCGCATGTGTTCAGTCACCATGGAGGCTTCTTCTTTATCCAGTGCGGCAGGCCAATACCAGGGATCGCGAACCATGAAATCCACTTTCATTCCGTGGTGCACCAGACACTCCACCAGTTCAATGCCAATCAATCCGCCACCCACCACAACTGCATTGCCACCCAGTCTGGTGTGCTTTTCACACTGTTCCAGATCTTGAAGCGTTACAAAGTTGACCATGCCTTGCTTGGCTGCACTGACCCCTGGGACCTTCAATTGATTTGGACTCGAACCAGTGGCCAGCAACAGCGCGTCGTACTGCATGGTTTGGCCGGATTGTAGCGTGATCATCTTGGCGGAAGCGTCGATATCCGTTACCCGGTCGCGCACTCTGGCTATGCGTTGTGCGTCGTACGACTTGCGCTCCAGCGGTTCCAGATCACGCAGGGTCATGCGGTCCATGTAGGCGTACATTAATGCTGTGCGGGAAAAGAAATAGTCACTCTCTCCGCTAATCAGCGTGATTTTTGCAGCACTCTCCCGCTCGCGCAAAGTCAAGGCTGCGGTGATGCCCGCCACTCCGTTTCCGATGACTACAAAATGCATTTTCTATATATCCATTCCGACTGGAAAAATATTCCGAAGCTCATGTTTTGGGATAGAATTACCCTAAGCTTCTATCATTCCATGAAGACGATATTGCTAACAGATATTATTTACGGTCTGCGTATGCTGTTACGAGCTCCCGTGTTCACTACGGTGGCCATCCTTTCCATCGCACTCGGGGTGGGTGCGAATACGGCCATCTTCCGGGTTGTTGATCAACTCCTATTGCGGGAACTGCCGGTGCAACGTCCAGCGACTAGTCACCATTCAACGCGTGGATTCAACCGGCGTCAGCACCATCTAGCCCCATTGTTCACGGCGGCGCGTCAGGATATTCAAGCCTCCATAAAAGATCAAGGAGCCAGTGGACCTTCGTCATCTTCTGGTAGATTGGCCAAAGCCATCATGGGGTGGATCTGAATATAAGCATGAGGTGAAATACGAAAAGCTGGAAAGGGAATTGTCTGCGCTGCCCGGTGTTGAAGCCGTTGGATTCTCAACGCGCGGATTCCTGCAGTTAGTGGAAATGGTGAAGAGCTTACTATTTGGCGTTGATCGGTCTACGAATTTTCTGCACATGGCAGGGGCGGCGCTGGTGCTTTTATTAACCGCAGCGTTAGCTGGAATTGCCCCGGCATTGCGAGCGTCGCGAGTGTCTCCGCTAGCTGCTTTGCGCTGTGATTAATGCGAGTGTGGACTAGACCCCTATTCTACGACAGCCGTGAATGCGGTCAAAATCGCTATCAAAAGTGCAAATGCCTTCCAGCTTATAGCTATACACAACTGCTGCATGCACGGCGTCACGCGCTGAAAGGGACGGGTCGACATCGGCCAACTTCTTGGCCTGATCCATCACTGCGACAGTTACTGCAAGCACTTCCGGGAATAGTTTACGAGCCAGTTCGTAGACTTTTTTCCCATCTGGCCAGCGATTCAATGCCAGATAGCGATGGAGGATTTCCTGCAGCACCTCTGCATCAATGGTAGCTTCCATTTCACCACTGGCAACTCGTCTAAGAATTGCAAGAGAAGGGGCCTTGTTGGGATGTTCGGCCCCGGCGGAATACATCAGAATGTTGGTGTCAATCAGGATCATGTTAGCGGTTGAACGGCTGGTACCGATTCCCGCTTCATTTCTGCGGGAGTGCCCACGGGGAGGCTAAGAAAGGCTAGCGCGTCCACTGCCGCCATCCGTTCGGCATTGGTAGTCAGCATATATCGAACACGACACGCTTCACGGACCAGTTCGCCAACACTGGTGTGGCGCTGTTCGGCAAGTCGGGTAAGGAAGTCATATTGGTCTGGCGAAAAGAGAATGGTGGTCTTTTTGGTTAACGCTATGTCGTAAGCTGGTGCGGTAGCTGTTGCTGATTGCATATCCATATCCTCATCCGTAGGTTAACATGGAATGAATTGGAATGAAAGAGGAAAAAAGGATATTCCTTAAAAGTCCTTAAGAATGCGAATATCCCTCCGTACACATTATGCTGCGGTCAAGGCTTTGCCCATGGATTCAACGAGTAAGGCCACATTTTCCTTCTTTGAACCTTCGCCCATCAGGCCGATGCGCCAGATCTTGCCAGCTAATTGGCCGAACCCGCCTGCGATATCGATGCTGTAGTGATCCAGCAAATACTTGCGGATCTTCAAATCGTCTTTGCCTTCGGGAATGATGGGGGTATGCAACGTCCAAAGTCGATGAGGATTGTTCACAAGCATTTTCAATCCCAGCCCTTCAAGTCCTGCGATCAATTCCAGATGGTTGGCTTTATGACGGGCGAACCGGGCTTCCACACCCTCTTCAGCAATCAGAGCTAAGCCTTCTCGCAGCGCATAAAACATGCTGATGGGAGCTGTGTGGTGGTAGCGCTTTTGTCCGCCGAAGTATTCGTCGAGCAACTTGAAATCCAGATACCAGGTGCGATTGGAAGTCTGGCGAGCCCGTAACCGATTCATCGCATTTTCACTTACTGTAATAGGAGATAGACCAGGAGGACAGCTTAACCCTTTTTGGGAGCAACTAAAGGCGATATCAATGCCAGTGGCATCCACGTTGATGGGCATGGTGCCGAGCGACGTGACGCAATCGGCAATAACCAAGGCGCCAACTTCATGTGCCGCCTGACAAATGGCATTGCCGCTTTGCCAAACGCCAGTTGACGTTTCCGCAGTGACGTAGCCGACCATGGTGGGCTTTTCACGCAGGATGGCTTCGCGCACTTCGGCATCGGTGAAAGTTTCACCCCAAGGTTTTTCAACGCGAACTACGGTTGCCCCTTGACGATGACCCATTTCGGCAATGCGATCCGCAAAATAGCCTGCTATGAAAACTACAAACTTGGTGTCTTCATGGACAAAGTTGGAAACGGCGGCTTCCATTCCGGCACTACCAGTTCCAGAAAGCACCATGGTGAATGGATTGGCGGTGCCATAAACCATCCGCAACCAGGGCCGGATCTCTTCGTTGATTTGGAAAAAGAAGGGGTCCAAATGTCCCACAATTGGTTTGGCCATGGCCTCGTACACTCGCGCCGCAACGGGAGTGGGTCCGGGTCCAAATAGGAGCCGGTGGGGAGGATTAAGGCTTGGAATCGAACTAGACATATCCATTTCAGTGTAACGTGAAATGAGTGTCTGTCATCTTGCCGATTGATGCATTGCTTGCATCGATCCTGAATTCCCTCAAGAAAAATCGTAATTTGGTGCTGGAAGCCGCCCCTGGTGCGGGTAAGACAACCCGTGTTCCACCGGCTCTTTTGACGCTAACGAACAAGGAAGTTTGGGTGCTGGAACCGCGACGCATTGCCGCGCGCATGGCTGCCCGCCGAGTAGCTTTAGAAATGGGGGAAAAGCTTGGGGAAACCGTCGGATATCAGGTTCGGTTCGAAGAAGTTGCCGGTCCGAAAACCAGACTTCGCTTTTTGACAGAGGGCGTTTTGACGCGAAGAATGCATTCCGATAGAACGTTGAGCGCCGTCGGAATTGTTGTTCTCGATGAATTTCATGAACGCCACATGGATGCCGATCTGGCGCTGGCACTACTGCTGAATCTGCAACTGACGGTGCGTCCTGATTTGCAACTCCTGGTGATGTCCGCCACAATTGACGCCGCGCCTATTGCCGAACATCTGCAATGCGAGGTGATCCGCAGTGAGGGTCGAATATTTCCGCTGACGGAACGTTGGACGCCTTACTCCAACGCCAGGCTGGAGGACCAAGTGGTTGCGGCGCTAGAATCTGTGCCGCTCTTGGGAAACACGCTGGTATTTCTGCCTGGAGCGGCGGAGATCAGGCAAGCAGAACGGGCAGTGGAATCCATTGCCCGCAGTCGTAATTTATTGGTGCTGCCCTTGCATGGCGATCTGGCCCCTGCCGAACAGGATCGGGCTGTGGAGCCGAACTCTTCTCTGAAGCTGATCCTTGCTACCAACGTCGCTGAAAGTTCCATCACGATTGACGGATTGAGCACCGTGATTGATAGCGGTCTGGCTCGCACCGCCTTTGATTCGCAGTGGACTGGCATCCCGGAATTGCGTGTCACCCGCATTAGCCAGGCATCGGTTCGCCAGCGTGCTGGTCGTGCTGCGCGAACTGGACCTGGCACCGTGATTCATCTTTATACAGCCGAGGATTTTGCACGTCGCCCTGCACAGGATACGCCGGAACTGCTGCGGCGGGAATTGTCGCAACTATTACTTGATCTGGATGCTCTGCATCTGAACCCTGACACGTTGCCTTGGCTTGCGGCTCCGCCTGCGGAACACATTGCCGCTGCACGGGAGCTGCTCAATCGTCTGGGGGCATTCGGTCCTGCTGGACGCAAAATGGCAAGACTCCCACTGCCGCCTCGCCTTGCAAGGTTAGTGGTGGAAGCGGAATCGCGCAATGCAGGGTATGACGGTTGCCGTATGGCGGCTGCGTTGTCTGCCGGAGAGCGTCTAAACAGTCGTAGCAAGCAAGCCTCGCCCAGTGACCTGTTGGTGTTGATGGATCAAGATTGGCAGTATCGCACGCGTCAAACGTTGGAACAAATCAGACGGGCTGCCGGTGTTCGCGATCAACGCCATGCTGTGGATGAAGATCTGCTGATGGCTACGCTTGCGGCATTTCCAGATCGGCTGGCGGTGCGCAAGCGTGCTGGCGAGTACAGTTTGGCTGGTGGCGGTTCGGCCCGTCTGGCTGCGGAAAGCGCTTTGGAAGGTGAGGCGTTAATCGTGGCGGTGGATGTGGAAGAGCGCAAGGATAAAGGCTTGCCGCTGATTCGACTTGCCAGTAAAGTGCAACCGGAATGGTTGATTGATTTGTTTCCAGAAAAAATTGTGGAATCCATTGGCTTGGAATGGAACACGGCAAAGGAGCGGGTGGAAGCTCGTAGTGCGCTGCTTTATGACGGATTGATAATTGAAGAATCGCGCAGTGGGGAAGTGGATGCACCGGCCGCAGCCAGTCTGCTTACGGCCAAAGCACTGGAAGCGGGGATGGCTCGCTTTGTAGGCGAAGATGTTTGGCATGCGTTGCGTGCGCGGCTTTCATTTGCATCGGAACATCTTTCGCTTCCGCCGGTGGATGATGCGTTCCTGCAACCTTTGATTGAACAGAGCGCGTATAGCTTGAAAAGTTTTGCGGAATTGAAAACGCTGCTGGCCGATGGCGGATTGCAGCGCACGGTGTTGCAAGGATTTCCCAGTGACGTGGCTCGTCGCTTTGAAGAGTTTGCGCCCGCTCGTTTGCGGTTGCCATCGGGTCGCATGGCGAATGTGGAATATGCTGAAGGGCAACCACCCTGGGTTGCGTCGCGATTACAGGATTTCTTCGGCATGAAAGAAACGCCCAAAGTGGCTGGGGGCCGCGTTGCGGTGGTGGTTCACTTGCTGGCACCTAACTATCGACCAGTGCAAATGACGTCAGATTTGGCTGGGTTTTGGCAGCGACTTTATCCGGAGGTTCGTCGAGAGTTATCGCGACGATATCCGCGTCATGCCTGGCCGGAAGACCCTTTGTCAGCCAAGAAGAGTCTCTAAGATATCGGGGATTTCAAATATTGCCCGATTGTGAAGGGCAGCGGCATTGGCCTTATATTTGGCTAGCGCACCGGGCTGCAACATGCGTCGCGAAGCATCCACAATCTGGTCGAAGTTCGGAACAACTTCGCCGATCTGATTCTCAATAATCCACTCAGAGTTGTATCGTTCCTGTGGCAATGTCCAGGCATTGCGTTCGGTGATTACAGGAAGACCCATGGCCACAGCCTCGCTGATACTGCCTGGGCCGGGCTTACCGATCATCCAATCACTCAGCTTCATGTACATGGGGATTTCCTGGGTGAACCCTTCGACGAATTTCACTAAGCGTCCCTTGCGCGCTCGTAGCGATTCCGCCAACTTGGCATTCTTCCCGCAAATGAAAATCAATTGCAGATCAAGGTCAGATTTGTCCAGCCTATCGGCAATGGTCTTCATCACGTTGGAGCCTTGGCCCCCGAACATCACAAGGGCGGTGGGCTTGGTCGGATCAAGGCCCAGTTCGCGACGTTTTGCGGCAACATCGACATCTATTGGTTCATAGAATCGTGGATTTAGAATCATGCCTGATGTACGAATCACCTTGTCTTTGGAATGACCCATGCCCAATGCCTGTTGTTCCGCCTTGGCCGAGCCACAGATGAAATATTGATCCTGTTTTTCAATCCAGAAATGCGGAGGGTAATCGGCAATATCGGTGAGCACTGTGACGTAAGGAACGGTGGCGGAGACTTTGCGGAGACCGTCCAGCATGGAGCGATTGAAATTCGGCACCAGAGACACCACCATGTCTGGCGGGCTGACCTGCCAATGCTTTGCCAACACCTTCACTTGCGATCCGTGATAGAGCCGGATCACGCTGTGCATCAGCGGCATGAGTTGTGCGGACCCCAAGGTCCAGCCCTTTTCAAGCACCAGGTTGTAAATATCTTCCAACCGCAAACCGGTAATTTTGCGGAAGATATCCAGTTCGTCCAGAACATCCTGAACATCAATCAGGCGGACTTCCCAAGGTCTTTTCTGATTTTCGATGACCTGCTTCAACGCGGTGGCAGCAGCCCGGTGGCCACCACCTGCATCGAAGAACATGAAGTCCAAAATTGGGCGATTATTCAATCGTTCCTCTCATAGAGCACACTCATAGCGACGGTTGGTTAGCGGCTCGCTTCTTCCAACGATAAGCGGCTACAGAATTCTTCCAGAAGTATTTTTCAGCGACGGCTTGTCCCTTTGCAGAAAAATATTCGTGAACGACGGCCAGCACTTTGGAGTAGTCATCCCAGTTGTCGCTATTGGGCCAATCGCTGCCGTAGACGACGCGGTCCGGTCCAAAGACGTCAAACAATTGATCCAGCCGAGCTTTGTAAAAAGGCAGATCCGTTGGCACGCGGCCATCTACCCGACGTAGCACGGAAGAGACTTTCACATAGACCTGCTTGCGTGTTCGGAACTTTTCCAAATTTGTTTCGTAAGCTTTTTTTTCGGCAGGCACAGTGGGAATTGTTATTTGCGGAAGGTGGTCTATCACGATGCGCAAGTTAGGAAGTTTATCGGAAAGGTGGAGCAAGTCTTCGATTAATGCCGGATTTGGATTGGCGGAATCCATGGTCAAACCGGCATCTGCTAATACTTTCAAATCGGCGATGACGGCGGGATTCGCAACGCCAGCATGGAAGTCCCTGTCCCACAAGTTCCCATAGCGAAGTCCCAGCAAAAGAGGGTTTTTGTGGAACCTGTCAAAATTCTTACGGAACTCTGGTTTACCCGGTTCCAGATTTCCGATGATGCCAACAATGATAGGATCTTTGGCGATTAGATCCAGCACCCATTGGTTATCTTCCACCCACGGGCTGGCTTCCACCTTAATGGCACCCACCACGCCTAACGGTGTAACCATTGTTCGATAGCGGTCTGGCAACGCGGGTTTATAAAGCTTGGCGTTATCTTTGGGTGGCCAGGGGATGCCTTGCTTTCGAGTCGGATCGAACAGGTGGATGTGCGTGTCTATAATGGGCACTGTCATTTTGCTATCTGCGCCAAATGCTTGCAACGCGGCGGCGGCGGTTGTGGATGCGAAAGTTCTGCGGTTCACGAACCGTATTCTATCGCGATGGCCAGCTACCGTGCCGCTTGAAAATCATCCCAAGGGTTGGCGGGCAAGTCCCGCATCAGTTTTTGCCAATCATGTTCTTTGTATTTTTCCAAATGTTCTTTAGCTTTGAAGTTGAGACCACAGGCATGACCCATAGCAGCAGAAATTTTCATTGCAGCAGCCATATTGGCGTCCACTACTTTGTTCTGCACTGCGCCTGCGGTGCCATAGGGCCCCCACCATCCCTTAATGCCACGCGGGGAAAGGTCAATGTGTCCGCACAAAGTACGTTCGCTTGGCTGCTCTGTTTTGTCAAAGGTATCGTAATGATCGGCCAGAAAGTCTTTGGCCAACTGGGCATCAATCTTTCCCTTGTTTTCACTCATCAGTTGATCCCAACGAACGTGACGGGCATTGGCGCTGATTCCCATATCCTTAACGTCGAAATCTGTTTCCTCTTTCACCAGTTTTTCATTGACCGGAAAATTGGAACCGGCGAAGTAGCCATCTTTCGACCGTTGTAAGTTGACGTGCTTCAATCCTAATTCCAACGACGCGATCTCACCTGTGCGGCGGTCTGCTATCAACCAATTATTGGCGTACCCGCCGTTGTTACCTTCTTTCATGATGCTGGCGAATTCATCAATGGAACCGGCATATTGCATGGCTTTGCGCGCTCGTACAAATTCGGGAATACCCTTCGGGTCGAATCCACTGAACTGGCTGATGGTGGTTTCAGTAATCATCAGGCCGGCGGAATTGATTCCGAAATCGTCGGCACTGTGAATGTAGCCGGGCAGCCCGTCCATCAAAATGCGGTGGCCTTTGGTGGGAGCAATATCGAACATAATGTTCCAGTGAGACCCATCCATGTAACTGGTCCAGTTATTGTGCGCCAACACAGGCTTGCCGTCTTTGGTGTAACTGCCGGTGGCCACAAAGGCGCTACAACGCTCTGGAACAGGCGGTTTCACTGCATTGGGCGTGCCGTGCTGCTTGTCATAATAAGGAACGTAATAGGGTCCTGTTTCAAGCGATGCGTTCATTGCCACCAGGTCCCATATGTCCAACTGTTTCACGTTATGAGCTTGCATCCCGGTCAAGATGCCCTGCAACTCATCGCGATATTCTTTCTCAATTTTTGGCCACAGCACTTCTCGCGCGGTCTTGCGGAAGAAGGCCCAATCCTTGTTGGAATCGTGCACTGATTCCAGTTGGATCACTTGAAATGTTTCTAAAATTTCTGGTGCCAGCAGATAGCCATGTTGATAGCCAATTTCCGCAGGCGATCCTTCTAAATGGACGGATATCCAACCGCTGCGAATGGCGGAGCGAGTTGCGCCCTTCATCTTTCCAGCTTTAGGTTGATCAATTCTACCGCCGGCAAATGCAATGCTGGCTGCTAATAATGTTACAAAGGCAAAACGGTTTATAGACGGCAAGGCCCTCTCCAATGTTCTAATTATAGAAAGAAGCATGATCCACCGCACAATCCTTTCCTTCACATTATTCACCGCAGTCTTGTCTGCGCAAAATATTGTCATCAATTCTGAAAAGCCTGATGCTGTTATAGCGTACGTCAACGGCAAACCAATCACCCAGGCTGAGTTCCAGCAGATTGCCTTGTCTGTTGATCCAAAAGTTCAAGAAGCCATGAAAGGCAATCCAGAAGAGTTTCTTCGCTACTTCGGCTTTATGGACAAGTTGGTGGAACAAGCGAAGAAAGAGCAACTGGAAGCGAAAGAACCTTACAAAACTAAGATGCGGATGATGAACTTACAAATTCTTTCTGAAGCCATGATGCAGGAGCAAGAATACACCGACATTGTTACTGGTTACGATCAGGAACAGTTTTACAAAAAGCACGCCGACCGTTACAACGAAGCCAACGCCAAACTGATTTATGTTTCCTTTTCCGATACAGTCACGGAACTGAAAGCGAAACAGAGAATTACCGATCTTGCCTCACGCGTCAAGAAAGGGGCCGATTTCGTTGCTCTGGTAAAAGAGTTTTCCGAGGATGAGGAATCAAAGAAAAAGAACGGAGACTTCACCATTCACAAGACCGATCAGATTCCAGACACTGTAAAAAATGCTGTTTTCGGACTGCAAAAAGGTCAGATGACCGAACCGATCAAATTGCCCAACGGTTACTATCTTTTCCGGTTGGAAGAATTAGTGGTTAAGCAGTACAAGGACGTGAAGGACGATATCTATCGGGAACTGAAGTTGGAGCGGAAGAATTTGTGGCTGACTTCCGTCAGGAATCAAGTGACAGTGAAGGCGCCTGATGCGACTGCCACGCCCGTCAAGCCTGCCCAACCCGCCAAGTAAGCTACGATAGAAGTTTCCCCATGACACAGACCGTCCCAGACGTGCTGGCTCGTATTGTCGAGCAGAAAAGGGCAGAGCTCGCCATAAGTGGCGGGATCACTCCGCACCTGGAACGACAGGCCGTTGACTCCGTCGCCGCCCGCCGTAGATTCCGTGCGAACCTTGTTGACAGCGCGCCTTCCATCATCGCTGAAATCAAGAAAGCGTCGCCCAGCAAAGGGTTGCTTTCCTCAGACTTTTCTCCATCAAGGATTGCAAAGCAATATGAACTGGGTGGTGCCGCAGCGCTGTCCGTGCTTACCGATGTCCACTTTTTTCAAGGCGGCTTGCCTGATTTGGCGGAGGCACGTAGCGCAGTCAAAATCCCAGTTTTGCGCAAGGATTTCACGCTTGACGAATTTCACATAGTGGAAGCTGCCGCATCTGGGGCCGATGCGATTCTGCTGATTGCCGCGATCCTGACTCCAACCGAACTGCGCCGTTTTCGCGAGCTTGCGGCAACCTTTGAAATGGATGTCCTGGTTGAGGTTCACGACGCACAGGAACTGACGATTGCCCTGGATTCCGGTGCTGAAATTTTGGGAGTCAACAATCGCAACCTACATACATTTGAAGTGAAGCTGGAAACTTCAGTGGAACTGGCCAGCCGAATTCCCGCGAATATTTTGAAGGTCAGTGAAAGTGGCATCCACTCCAACATCGATTTAAAACTACTGCACGCCGCCGGATATCAAGCGTTCCTTGTGGGTGAGCATCTGATGAAATCTGGCGATCCGGCGGAGTCCCTAAAGTTGTTATTGGCATGATGGTGAAAATTTGCGGCATCACCAATTTGCAGGACGCACTGGCTGCCATAGAAGAAGGGGCAACGGCACTGGGGTTCAATTTTTATCAGCCAAGCCCACGCTACATTACTCCCCAATCGGCGGCAGCAATCATCGCTCAACTGCCAAATGGTGCGCTCAAAGTTGGCGTTTTCGTCAATGAATCGGCTGGTGTGGTGGAAGCAATTGCCAATCTGGCTGGACTTAATGTTGTTCAACTTCACGGAAAGGAAACTCCAGGCCAAGCACCTGCTGGGTATCCAGTTTGGAAAGCCTATCGCGTGGATGCAAATTTTTCTGCTGATAAATTGCGTGAATTTCCTGCTGAAGCCTACTTGCTGGATTCTCCAACAGAACTCTATGGCGGCAGTGGCCATGTATTCGATTGGAGTTTGGTCCGCAGCATTGGTGACAAAATTATTCTGGCAGGCGGTTTAGATGCATCGAATGTGAGACAGGCCATTGCCACCGCTGCACCTTGGGGCGTGGATGCTTGTTCGCGGCTTGAATCCTCACCAGGACGCAAGGATCGCGCCAAAATGTCAGCATTCTTAGGCGAGCTTAGAAATTTATGATTACTTCCCAACCAGACGCCCACGGTCACTTTGGCCCCTATGGAGGGCGGTACGTGCCGGAAGTCCTGATGAATCCTCTTGAAGAATTGGAGCAGGCCTACTTATTGGCCCGTCAAGACCCGGCGTTTCAAATTGAATTGGATGATCTGCTAAAAAATTATGCAGGCCGTCCCACACCGCTCTATTTTGCCAAGCGACTTTCGGCAAATTTGGGTGGGGCACAGATTTATATCAAGCGCGAAGACCTGCTGCACACCGGTGCACACAAGATCAACAATTGCCTTGGCCAAGTTTTGTTAGCCCGTCGTATGGGTAAGAAACGTATTATTGCGGAAACCGGGGCGGGGCAGCATGGGGTGGCTACGGCTACTGTTTGTGCGCTGTTTGGCTTGCAGTGCCGCGTTTATATGGGTGAAGAAGACATGCGTCGCCAACGCCTCAACGTCTTTCGAATGCGGCTTCTTGGTGCGGAAGTGGTGGCGGTCAATACCGGTAGCCGAACATTGAAAGACGCCATCAGCGAGGCCATGCGCGATTGGGTGACCAACGTTGGCGACACATACTACCTGCTTGGTTCCGCACTGGGGTCGCATCCCTATCCATTGATGGTTCGCGATTTTCATAGCTGCATTGGTATTGAAGCTCGTGAGCAAATCCTGAAAGCTACCGGTCGCTTGCCCGATTCGATTTTTGCTTGCGTTGGCGGTGGCAGCAATGCCATCGGAATTTTCCACGCGTTCATTGGCGATGCCTCTGTGAAATTGATTGGCATTGAAGCTGGTGGCCATGGTCCGGAACTTGGCGAACATGCTGCCCGCATGTCCGGCAGCAAGCCAGGAGTTTTGCAAGGTGCTTACAGCTATCTTTTACAGGATGAAGACGGCCAGGTGGCACTAACACATTCTATTTCTGCAGGACTTGATTACGCCATGATCGGCCCTGAACACGCATGGTTGGCTGATCGTGGACGGGCTGAATATACTTCCTGTCTGGACAAAGATGCTTTAGACGCGGCATGTATGTTGTCGCGAACGGAAGGATTGATTCCGGCGCTGGAATCGTCACACGCAGTGGCTGAAGCGATTCGCCGCGCACCTGCCGCCAAAGACCAGATTTTCTTAGTAAACTTAAGCGGTCGTGGTGACAAAGACATTGATATCTATCGTGAGAACTTAAAGGATCTGGATGAACCAGACACGAATTAGCAAACGCTTCCAGCAGCTTCGAAGAGAAGGCAACCCGGGCTTAATTGCCTACCTGACAGCCGGGGATCCCAGCATGGAAAGGACGCCTGATTTGGTGTTGGCTTTAGAACGTGGTGGGGCCGATATTATTGAGCTTGGCGTGCCCTTTTCCGATCCAATTGCCGATGGTCCGGTGATTCAACGCGGCTCGGCCAGGGCATTGAAGAACGGTACCAATGTGGCTAAGGTGCTGGAGATGGCAAAGAAGATCCGGGAAAAATCGGACATTCCCTTGCTGTTGTTCTCCTACATGAATCCATTGTTGAGCTACGGTTTTGAACGTCTGGCGGTGGACGCTGTGGCCGCTGGAATTGATGGATGTCTGATGACGGATCTGAGTGTGGAAGAGGCTGAACCCTACGTGGGCAGCTTACGCAAAGCTGGCTTGGATACAGTATTTTTAGCAGCTCCTACCAGCCCTCCGGCGCGGTTGGAACTGGTAGCCCGCTACTCGTCTGGTTTCGTTTATCTGGTTTCCCGCACGGGCGTAACCGGGGAGCAGGATCAACTGTCCGATGCGGTTGCCCCGTTGGTTGCCAATACGCGAAAGTTTACGGATCTGCCGTTGGCCGTTGGTTTCGGAATTGCTACTGCGCGCGATGCTGCGGCGGTAGGTGCAATAGCCGACGCCGTAGTTGTTGGCAGCGCCATTGTCCGCCTGATCGAAAATAATTCCGACTCACCAGAGCTGGAACAAAAATTGGAAGCATTGGCTCGCGAATTGAAGCAGGGCGCGCTTTCGGCAAAAAAGCAATGAATGAAGATCAAGTAAAGCTGGAACTGGCGAAGCTGCGGGATAAGATTGACGGTGTTGACCGCAAACTTGTGGAACTGCTGAATGAACGGACGCGCGTGGTGGAAGAAATCGGTGCGGTGAAACGAACCTATCAATTGCCCGTTTATGAGCCCAAGCGCGAGGACGAAGTGTACTTGAATATTGTCGCCAGCAACCAGGGACCGTTGCCACACGATTCCGCCAAACGAATTTTTGAACGCATCATAGATGAGATGCGCACGGTACAGCGCAACCGTATGAATAAAGAAAGCGTATGAGGAATCCATGTTAGTTGTTATGCAAGAGGGTGCTGCTGAAACCCAGATTCAGCAAGTGATTGACCGCTTAGTGGTGATGGGATTTACTGTGCATCGCTCCACCGGTTCCACCCATACTTTGCTTGGTGGCGTTGGTCCAGTGGATGATTTCGAACCCGGTGATTTTGAAGTGATGAGTGGCGTGAAAGAATGCCATCGCATTGTTTCGCCCTATAAGTTGGCCAACAAAAGCTTCCGTCCGCAAGGCACCATTGTTGAAGTAAAAGGGGTGCGCATTGGCGGTCCGGAAGTGATTGTGATTGGTGGCCCGTGCAGTGTTGAAAACAGCGACAACATTGAAGCTTGCGCGGAAATTGTGGCGAAAGCTGGAGGGCGCGGCTTGCGTGGTGGCGCTTTCAAACCGCGTACTTCTCCTTATAGTTTTCAAGGATTGGGCGAAGAAGGTTTGAAGATGATGCGGCGGGCGGCGGAGCGCCACAACCTGATTGTGGTGAGTGAAGTAATGGATCGCTCACAAATTTCCATGATGGCGGAGTATGTCGACGTGTTTCAACTGGGCGCGCGCAACATGCAGAATTATAATTTATTGCGAGAGTTGGGGAACGTGCGTAAACCTGTGCTGCTGAAACGGGGCATCGCCGGGACCATTGAAGAACTGTTGCTATCGGCAGAGTACATTATGTCCGGTGGTAACTACGACGTGATTTTGTGTGAGCGGGGCATTCGCACTTACGAAACAG
>JAYWBH010000294.1:0-5875 GCA_043781815.1 Bryobacterales bacterium
ATAAAACCACGTGGTGCTGGCAAATCAAGCCGCGTTGTGATATAAATTTTTATAAGTGTTATCCCGGCTCACAACTTGGCTGATTACATTGCTCATATCAGGGCTCGCTGTCTCCTATGCCCCCTATGTAGTGGCCAGATCTTCCAATAAGACTCACAGCATAGTTAGAGCTTATAAATCTGCGCAGAAGCATCGGCAGGTCTCAGAATTAAAGACCACTCCGCCTGCCCAGCAGGCCTACCGCAAGCTCACCCTCCCAAAATACAAAGTTCCATTTGTTGCCATTCCCGCTGACCAATCTCTATTCCAACGTCCTCCTCCATCCCTTTTTTCCTAACTCAACTAAACAACTGAATAGAAAGGAGGAGGCACCATGCCCCAGGATTCCCATGGAATCTCTGCGGTGCAGATTTCCAATGTCACCAAGACATTTGGATCTGTAACCGCCGTCAACAATTTAAGCTTGAACATCCCACAGGGCGCCATTTACGGCTTCATTGGCCCCAACGGTTCCGGCAAAACCACAACCATGCGCATGATCGTGAATATCTTTCATCCCGATCAAGGCACCATCCATGTATTCAATCAACAGGGCTCGGGACCGCGCTCTGGGCTCATCGGCTACTTGCCCGAAGAGCGTGGCCTGCACCGTCAAATGGAAGTGCAAGCGCTACTGGAATTCCATGCCGGACTCCGCAGTGGAGCCCCAATGACAACCGAAATCACCGAATGGCTTGAAAAATTCGGGCTGACCCACTGTGCTTCGCGAAAGCTCGAAACGCTCAGCAAAGGAATGAGCCAGAAAATACAATTCATCGCCGCCATTTTACCCGAGCCGAAATTGCTAATCCTGGACGAACCCTTTAGCGGCCTTGACCCTGTAAGTGCCGACGTAATCCGTGCCGCTATCCTCGACTTACGCCAGCGTGGCACCACCATCATTCTCAGCACTCACGACATGACCGTGGCCGAAAGCCTGTGCGATTACATATTCATGATCTATCGCGGTAACAAAGTGCTCGATGGCACACTTACTTCGATTCAAAATGAGCACGGCAACAACACCATTCGCGTCTCCACTGCCATGGGCATTGCTGCCGTTCAAAATCTGGAAGGGGTCGAAGCAATTCGCGACTTAGGGCAGGCCCAAGAGCTCCGCATGGCTCGGCACTGCGACCCCCAACAGGTTTTGCAAACGTTGATTTCACGAACCTCCGTCACCTACTTCGCCATCGTCAAGCCATCCCTCCACGACATTTTCGTCCGCATCGCCAGCCCAACAGCCACGGAGCAAGAACATGCTGCATAGAATATTGCTGATCGCCAAGCGCGACTACATCGCCACCGTATTGACCAAGACATTCCTTATGGGTTTGCTGATAGCTCCACTTCTTTTCGTCGGCAGCTTTCTCGGCTCAGGTGGCTTGAAAATGCTGCAGAAGAACGAAGCAAGGCATGTGGCGATCATCGACCACACAGACGCAAATGCCGCTGCAAACATCATCGCCGCCACCGAATCAAAGAGGCCAAGTACAGAAATAGACAACCCTTTTCTTTCTCGTTACAAATTCACAAACGTTCCAACGGACGATCAAAATCCAACCGCCCAGCAATTGGCATTGTCCGATCGCGTTCGAAGCGGTGAATTATTCGGATTTCTCGATATCGACAAACTGGGCAAGACTACCCTTCATACAAATTCTGGAAGCACCGGCCCCACTCAGGTTCTGCTAGCTGGATTGATCAATACAGGCCTGCAACGCACAAGACTTGCGAAGTTGGGCATAAGCCCGGAGCAAGCTAAAGAACTGCTCCGTCCCGTGGCGTTGGAAACGCGGGGATTGGCCTCAAAGAATCCAGCAACCGGCAAAATAGAAGTGGGCAAGAAACGGAATCCGCTGGAGAATTTGGCCGTGCCTTTGGCACTGGTGACCTTAATGATGATGATCGTCCTCATAGGATCGGCCACTATGCTTACAGCAGTTGCCGAAGACAAAACGCAGCGAGTATTTGAGATGATGCTTGCCTCCACCAGCTCATTTGAAATCATTATGGGCAAAGTAATAGCATCAGTAGGTTGCTCACTTACAGGCTCCGTAGTTTACATAGTTAGTGCAATCTTCACGCTTCAATCAATGGCCATGATCGGCATAGCTCCCTTCGAATTATTGCCTTGGTTTTTCATCTATCTCATCTGCGAAGTAACTATGCTTAGTGCCTTCGGGGCAGCACTGGGCTCCGCCTGTAGTAACCCGCGCGATGCACAACAGCTCAATGTTCTAATCATTCTGCCAATAATTATTCCAATGATGTTCTTCATCACCATCATGGAGCAGCCCAACAGCATGTTTGCCACAGTAATGTCGCTATTCCCCCCATTCACTCCAATCATAATGATGATGCGCCAAGCAATGCCCGGAGGCGTTCCAGCATGGCAGCCATGGGTGGCACTGGCGGGTATGTTGATTTGGACCCTGCTCACCGCTTGGACCGCCTCACGTATTTTCCGCGTCGGTTTGTTGATGCAAGGTAAGCCACCGAAGATTGCCGATCTGGTACGCTGGGCGGTGCGTGGATAGTTTAGTCGAACTAACGCTGTTTGCTATTCTGTACGATCCAGAGCGCCAGTCCGCACTGCTCGTTTGTTGCCGTCAAAAAACATGGTTCCTTGCCACCCTGTAGCCGTAGGAGGCCGCTAACTCGGCTAGCGTGTGGCTCCAGAATAATAGGCAGGGTATTTGGGGGACGCGCGAGTGGCTGACTCAACGAAGTCCATAGTCCCGAAGGCCACGTGCACCACGGTTTTTCACAGTCCCGCGAGGGAGCGGTTTTTTAACACTTCTGTAACTAAGCGTTTGTAAGTGTGGCAGGGCTCCTGGTTTGACCTCAGTTAGAACAGTAACTTCAGACCAAACTGCATTTGACGTGCCGGGTAAGTGCTGCTGATCTGTCCAAAGCTTCCTGAAGAGCGATTCCCGTTCGGTGCGGCGAAATTCGTTCGATTGAAAACGTTGAACGCTTCCGTACGGAACGACATCTTGAAGCGTTCGGTAAGCGCGAAATCCTTGTGCAATCCCATATCAATCTGATACAGGCCGAACCCGCGAACTACGTTGCGACCGGCATTTCCAAAGGGCGTGGACCGGTCTGTAGGGAGCACAACAGTATCTTTATTCAAGTACTGAACGTAGCTTGGTTGCGATGTGCGAGCACTGGCATCCAGTACCGGATTACCAATCAAATTGGGGCGATAATTTGGCGAACCACTTACAGAGAAATCAGAGGATGGGCTGTAAGTAAGGTTCACAGGACTACCCGAATTCATGGTGTTGATGCCGGAAAAACGCCAGCCGCCAAGCAGTAGATCGGTAGGTTTGTTCCAACCAGCACCGAAGCTTTTACCTTTGCCAAAGGGCAGATCGTAAAGAAACGTCGTGGTGTTGTTGAACGGCTGGTCATAACCAGTCACACCTTTTTCATTGCGCAGGTCGCGATAGTTAGCACGAGAATTATCGCCATTGTTGGCCTCTAAATGACCGCTGGCGTTATCCAACGACTTTGAGTACGTGAAGGAATTGAGCAGGTAGAAGCCCTTATTGAAGCGCTTTTCCACTTTGGCTTGAAAGCCGTGATACGTGAGAAACCCTCCGCCAAAAGCGATTTGGATCAGCCCGAAACTCTGATTGGGTCGGCGAGATTGGAGGCTTAAGTTAGTCGTGTTGGTGTTGGGGACTGCCTGGTTGTAATCGGCAAGAATCATCAGCCCATTGCCACGAGCACCGACGTAAGCAACATCTAACAACAAGTCTTTAACTAACTCCCGTTGAATGGTGAAATGCCAATTTTGAACGTAACTTGTTTTGTAATCGGCAGGGATATAGTTAGTGCGCACGTTAGTCAGCTTCACATTGGCGACATTCAGAAAGTTGTCTGGATATCCTTGCAGTGTGGTTCGGAAACAAGTACCTGGAGCCTGTGTATTGTTGGTGCACAGTGGCACGCCAGCGGACCCCGCACTAAGTGGTGCCTGGTCAATTGTTGGGTTGACGATGTTCGGCAAATTGTAAGCCAGTAAGTTTTCTCCACCCATGCGATTAAAGTGAATGTAACTGACACCGTATGCCGAACGGATTACTGTCTTTGGCGAAACCGTGTAGGCAATGCCCAGTCGCGGAGCAAAATTATTCTTATCAGGATGGATCAGGGAACGTTCATAAGTACTGCCCGCTTTGGCTGCGATCAGCGTATTGGTCCCAGGGTCGAAGCTGGAAATTAGATTGTTATCCAAGTATTGTGGGGTGGCATACTCGTAGCGGATCCCGGCGTTGATGGTCAGCTTACGATTCACTTTCCAGTCATCGGCCAGATAGAAGAATTGCATCCGCTGGCGGTAATTCACGATTACGGCGTTGTTCAATGTGTAGTTGCTGCGCGCACCGAACAGAAAATCGGCAACAAACTGTTCGTTGTCATTGGCCGTACCGGCAACCTTACTGAAGCGACCGGCGTATGTATCGGCACCATACTTCGGATTGAAATCGTCGATCTGCGTGTTGATGGCCTGATATTCATAACCAGCCTTGATGCTGTGCTTGCCGAGTAACAAAGAATAATTCACCTTGGGATTAATCACCAACGGATTTTGGAATTGTGGATTGGACGTCTGCACACCCATCGTGGTAAATCCGTTGATGCCCTGCGAATTGACGCCGCCAGTGAAGCGGGGGTCGCGCGGCGCGTTGGGGAGACTAAACCGTTCGCCTAAACTTGTAGTTCCCACAAACCAGGGGGTCTTGCCACCTTCAGACTTGCCAACACCAATGCGGAATTCAATCACAGAGCGGGGCGTCAAATTGTAAGTAGTTCCACCGGCGAGCTGGTAATTCATCACGCGGATGTTCCCGTTGCTGTTGCCTCCAGAAGGACCCGGAATGGAAGCTGGAACAATGATGTTAGACAAGCGATGCGAGTAACGGACAAAGGCCGTCAGCTTGGATGTAAAGTACTGGTCATAACGAACGTCGCCCTTATCCACATCGGTTGGCTGCTTGGGCAAAGTTTGTAAGTTGTTGCCGACTCCAGGAAGGTTCGGAGCTGGAAGATCGCCCAGAATGTCTTTCCCGAATTTGGTAATTTGGCCTGCCGGAACTATGCCGTTATTGAAAACTTCCCCGGTGAATGGATTTTGTATGGGACCTTTGAAAATGCCGTTACGTTGATCAAGAGTAGGGATAGATGCAAATTGTGGAGCCTTTTCCACACGACGAAAGCCTTCATAATCGGCGAAGAAAAAAGCTTTGTCCTTTTTAATAGGACCACCAAATGCTCCACCATACTGATTCTGAATTAAGACCGGCTTCTGATTGAGCAGTGGTTTGAAATATCCGGTGGCGTTTAATTCTGTGTTGCGCAAAAACTCATAAGCCGCACCGTGAATTGTATTGGTCCCGCTGCGGATGCTGACGTTGAGAATGGCACCACCTGCACGCCCGAACTCAGCGCTATAACTGCTGGTTTCCACTTTGAATTCCTGAACAGCGTCGGGTGAAACTTGCACTACTTGGTTAGAGAATCCCTGATTGGATGTTCCGTAAGAATTGTTATCCACACCATCTACAATGAAATTGTTTTGCGAACTGCGCATCCCGTTGACGTTGAAGGAACCATCGCGAGGCGGAATGCCGTAGGCCAAATCCGATTTGCGAACGCCAGGAACGAGAAGGGCCAGATCGGCATAATTGCGCCCGTTTAGGGGTAAATTGACGATTTCCTGATTGCCCACAACCTGCCCCTTGGAGCTGGAATCCGTCTCAAGCAAAGAAGCCGCCTCATTGACGGTGATCACTTCTTTCACATCGCCGACAGGCAAAGTGAG
>JAYWBH010000295.1:0-5873 GCA_043781815.1 Bryobacterales bacterium
ACGCGAGGTAAGTCGTAAATCTGCTTCTTCTGTTCGTAGATCGCTTTCAGCTTTACCTCATCCTTCAAATAATCATCGCGGACATCCTCAAGAAGTTCGGCAGCCATCAGCTCTTGCGTAAATGCCCTGATCTTCAACTTGATCTTTGGATCCTGATCCATCTTGCGGCGTCGAGCTTCCGCTTCCAGCGCAAATGCCTTCCCAAACTCCACCCCAAGTGCCTTGCGCACGGCGGGCTTGGCCAGATTCGCATTGGAGTTCTCCTGCCCTGAGGCTAGTTCTTCGAATTCAGCCTTAGTCAGCTTCAAGCCGCTTGCTTCAATGACCGCAGTGGATTCGGTTATTTGCCCGAACAGTGAAAAGCTGCTTACCGCAACCGTGAATAAACAAATGCGCGCAAAAACTTGAGTAGAAATCACCTTAAATTACTCCCGTTAAAATCGAAGGCCAGCAACTAAACTTGCTGGCCCGCTTAAATGATTTAATTATCAGTTGCAGTTCGGAAACTTGAAGCTGGCAATACGAGTGCTCCAGTTGAAAGTTCCATTGGCACCAATGTACTGGGTTGTGTACCAGAAGGTGCAGTCATCCGCCGGGTCAATCTGCATGGCGGAATAGTCACCCCAGCGGGAAAGTGAAGTTGCAACAGCACCTTGACTACCCGCTCCAGCGATCACCGTCTGCTCTGTGCGCAGTAAGTTGATTGGATCGGTACGGCGACGTCCTGCAATGCGGATGGCCGGGTTCATAGTAGCGGAACTTGCCGAAAAACCGATGCCTATGTTGCCCAGCTTATCGAAAGCAGCAGAGCCCATCCAGCGGAAAGTTGCATTGGGATTGTACGTGCTGTTTTGATAAACCACAGGCGGATTGGCACCCGGATTTCGAATTTCCCACCACCGTAGTTGCGCTACCGGAGCAGCAGGGTTGATGTCAACGCTCTGCGTAAATAATAGCGAGTCATGCGTACCAAAGTTGCGATAAACCAAGCGGTACATGTGACGGTCACCCAGGGTATCCAACTTTTGGGTTGTGCCTAATTGTGGCACACAGGCATTGGGACTATCGTTGCACGGAGCGACAGTGTTCGCATCTAGCGGGAATGCTACAAAAGAAAGTGCTGCTCCGCCGAATCCATCGGTAAAAGTAGAATTCGCTGGAACCAGAAAGTTGGGTACAAATTTGGTAAGTTGCATTGTATAAGGAGGGTTTACAACCGTCCAATCCCAACTGATGTGGTAGTTGGGTGTGCCAACAGGCGGGGGAGTGGTCCCGTCAAAGTCCGATGGCAAATAAGCGAATCGGCTAAGGCTGTTAAAACAAACCGAAGTGGCCACATTTCCCAGCAACATTTGGGCTCGGTCGTAAGCGCAAGCTCGTCCGCCTGCAAACGTTGCCCCAGTTGTAAACATGTTGTAGGTTGTGTAGTATGCGTCAGGCCAGACGCCAAGCTTGGCATAATCTGGCAAGACGTTCCCAAAATCGAACTGATACAAGTTATAAGTTCCCAGTGCGTTATTGGTAGTGGAAACCGCAAAACATTGGGCGTTTAATGTAAGGCCAGCATTGAAGGCAAATTGGGATAGAATCCAGCGGTCTGCAATACGGTCGTACTGCACCATTGGATCGCCACGGTTGAAGTCGCGGCAGAGTGATCCGGTGGGAAGTGCGGCCCAGATTGCGTTGCCTGGCAGGAACCCTGTTCCACCCAGCAGCTTGTTGCCCAGTTTATCGAACACTGCGTATTGAGAATTCACCCATTGAACTATCTGGGTAGGGCTTACGCCCATCGTGGTATCTGGCGGAGCACCAGTGATTGCAAAACTAGGAGTACCTAATCCAAGTCCGTCGAAGTTAGCGGAAATCGCTGCCCCCAACGGCTGATAATTTGCAGTCTGGTTGTACGGAGTGTTCGCCGGAACACTCACCAAAGGTGCAGGCACAAAGCCCTTGGTCTCAGGTGGAATCTTGGGGACTGAGTGGGAACGTTCCACGTACCCGCCTAGCCCTCTGTACAAATTGGCCGGATCCATCCGACCAAGCGTTTCCATGGACTGAGAAACTGCCATTGCCGAAGAAGTAGTTACAATGGGGCCCGAAACTTGAGCCGTTGCAGCAATTGCCGCAAATAAAGATAGGAATAGTGCTTTGCGCATATATTTTTGATTTACCTTATGATCAATTCTTACGCTTCCGGAACGCCACAAAGGCGAGTCCACTAACCATCATCAAAATAGAACTGGGTTCAGGAATTCCAACGGGTGATCCTTCCAACAAGAACGCATGCTCTTGCGATGTTGAAATCCAAGTGGGGGAACCGGGCAAAGGTAAATTGGAATAAACGCCCGCTGTGCCGTTACCTACCGCAGTGGTTGCCCACAACATTTCAACCGACCCATTGTTGCCAATCACCCCATTGTGCAGGGTTAGCCAATAAGTTCCTGCAGAAAGCTGAAAGGAAACAGGGATGTCAAATACATACTCGGCATATCCAAAGCCGGTTGCATTGCCGGTAGCAACACCCGCGATCGTAGAGTTAACGCCGCCTTGGACCACCGATCCTGGTAACCCACCACTATTGCCGCGAATCTCCCAGTAAACCGATCCACGATAATCACCGGGTGCAGACTGAATGCTGAAGAAGCGTATGTTTGATAAAAGAAACGATGAGCCGATGGTGAAGTCTTCCGCCATCAAGGTGTCGCTCATGTTGTCACCGGAAACTTGGTCAGGCGCTCCATTAGTTAAAATGAGCGTCGCATGTCCAGTGGTAGAGAAGGCAAAAAATAGCCCGAGCAACCAGTATTTGGTTTTTGATTGATTCACAGATCCTCCGAAGTTCAAAGTACTACTGCACTATCTTGTTTTTGTAAAACTTATATATAGTATCAGAACTACCAAGAGTACTGCACAGCGTAGGACTTTGGAACTATGGGAGTAAGTTCGGATTGTGGATGCGTCTAGGCGAACATTACACCAACTTGTTTAGCCACTTTCTGAATATAAGCGCGACCTTCATCGTACTCTTCAGACGATTTCAAGTGCTCCAGCATCAAAGGAGCATCGTGGGGTAGTTTGGCCAGCTCCGTCAGGTATGCCCCGTAGTCCAATTCTCCGCGACCGGGGATTACCTCAGCAAAGTGCACGTTCATTTCTGGCAGAAAAGCCAGGTCCTTGGCATGGCACGACATAATCCAGGGCCCCAACTTTTGGAACGATTCCACAATCACTGCCCGCGAATTATAGAACTTGGCCGGGTTGTTGATGATGTTACAAATATCGATATGGACGCCAAAGCCGGATCGGTCAACCGCCTTGATCAGCCGCAGATAGTTATCCGGGGTATCGGGCAGATTCCAACCCATCATCTCAATAGTGAACTTAGTTCGGCGAGGCTTAACGGCATCCACCACCTTGCGAACGTTTTCCACCGTGGCATCAAAAAAATTGGCGGACAAGTTATCTTTGTGCGGACCGTACCAGACCTTGGGGTTGTAGGAACCGGCAATGTCCACACAGCAGCGGGCACCCACTTCCTCGGCCAGGGCCATCCGTTCGGTAACGTATTCCATGTTGGCCTGACGCGTGGCAGGGTCAGGATCCAGCATGTTCTTCCAGGCCCCCACCTCCGCAATGACGACATTTTCGGAGAGAAATGCTTTTTCAATCGCTTTGATTTTCGGAGTGTCTTTAATGCTGACAGCAGGACAATAAGCAGCACTATACCCCAGCCGCCGATGCTCTTTGGCCAGTTCCGCAGGATCGTCACTTTTGAGAAATATCGGTCCGCCAAAGCGCACCAACGTCGATTTAGCAGCAACAGGCAAAGCCGCAGCAAAAGCCAATCCGCCGACAAGCGTTCTTCGAGTCATCCCTGCATTATAGTTCTTAGTTGCAAATTCTATCCGCAGATGGCGCAGATTAACGCAGATAAAACCAAGCAAAAATTGCGTTAGGTGTTATCAGCGTTCATCTGCGTTTATCAGCGGCCATAATTCTTTCATTGGCGCTGAGGGGCAAATCTACCGATGGCGCAGATGACGCAGATAAAACCAACTTCAATTTTTAGTTGTTGGTGTTATCTGCGTTCATCTGCGTCATCTGCGGATAAAAAGCCTTACGCCCAAAGTTCGTGGATGGGCTTGTATAAGCCTTCATTGGCGCTGGGGACGTATTCAAATCCTCGCCCAAACGGATCGTCGTAACGAATGTTGGTCCAGTTGATGCCCAATGCCGAATAGATGGTGGCTTCAATATCTTCCACTCGAACGTCACGGCCTTCAGACCAACCAGGATCAATTGTCACCCGGCCAGCCGTATCGGTTTCACCAATCACCTTGCCGCCCTTCACGCCGCCTCCAGCGAACATGCAGAACTGTTGCAGGTAATGATCGCGACCGCCCTGCATGGTCACTTGGCCAACCGTGCGTCCGAATTCACCCATCATCACAATCAGCGTTTCTTTCAGCGATCCATTGGCCTTCATGTCCTTAATCAATTCCCCCACAGCCGGATCTAGCTGTCCCATGGCCATGGTATACAGTCCACCCATTGCGCCGGTTCTGGCACCGTTCAATCCGTAGATGTTGGAGTGCATATCCCAACCGCCCACAGTCACCTGAATATAGCGGGTGCCCTGGTTCGCTTCCAGCACCTGCTTAGCCGTCAACAATGCATTGCCGAATCCACTGTTTCCATAGCGCATACTATCTGTGGTTGAGTACTTGAAGGCCTTATCCACGGTGGGATTGTACATTAAGCCTTTAGCGGAACGATAGAAATCGCCGTAATCGTTCATCTGCTCGCTGATCGGCGAATTCACCCGCAGGTTGCCATCCACAGCATTCAGCAAATTGAACTTATCTTCAAATCGAACCTGACCATCGGGATTCGCCGTGTTCGGCAAGCCCGCAGTGCTGGGCGACATCTTAAAAGGCTCGTAGTTGGCGGGCAGATATCCTGAACCCATAGCATTACCGGAATTGAGCGCTAGAAACGTGGGGAATTTCTGAGATAACGGACGTTCCCCGCGCTTTTCAGCAGCCACAATCGATCCAATATTGGGCGCAATATCGCCCAAAGCTGCAGTTGGACTTCTGCCGATCTGCACCCAGGTCTGCGATAGCGAATGGGCTGCGGCCCAGGCCCGTACGGAACGGACAATGGCCACTTCCCCCAGTTGCGCTCCGATGTTGGGCATTAATCCCATGGGCCAAAAAGCTTTTCCCATCATGGTGGGGTTGAAGTCTTTGGGAGTTGTTCCGTCCAGGAACTTCAAATCGAACGTATCGGTATGACTGGGAGCACCCGCCAATAGAATGAAAATCACATTCTTGGCAGTATTCTTGGTCTGCACCGGAGACGATTTGATCACCTGTCCATTCAGGTTCTTACTCAGAAAAGATCCCATCACCCCAGCCCCAGCAAGGTTGAAAAAATTACGGCGGCTGAAATTGGGACGGGCGTAGAACGGAGTGTGATTGGTGGGGTACTTCTCAATGATCTTGCGGAATTTCGATTCGTTGTTCATCTTGGTATCTCCCCAATCTAGTAATTAATAAGAAAATCGACCTTGTTGTACAAAGCCCAGGTAAGGTTTTCAGCAGCCGTCAGACGATTGCCAGATTTCAGCGCCACAGTGGATGAAGTGCGTTCCGCGGCGTTTGGTGGGCGCGATAGCACGGTAAGAAACAGCGTGTTGATCAGCTCATCATCGGACAACGTAATGTTCTGACGCACCAAACTAATGCTCTGACCAGTTGCAGCCGATTTGGTACGATTCGTCACAAAAGTGGAATTCATCATGGAAAGCGCCTGCAGATCGGAACCATCGGGCCGCCGCTCATTTTCATCACGATCCCCACGGAAAAAGG
>JAYWBH010000296.1:0-5872 GCA_043781815.1 Bryobacterales bacterium
GTCAGAGCCAAGGCAATTCCCTTGATGTCCTGATTGCGCACTTCCAATTCGACCCTGGCGCTGCTCACCGCCCCTCCTGTTTCGCCGAACTGATCGGCAGCCAGGATGTAAGAACCAGGTAATACCGCCGGAATTTCGAAACGCCCGTCTACCACCGGTACCGGGCTCTTCTCCGCCAGACCGGCAGCGGCGCGGGGTAACAGGTACACCATCACACTGCGCATTTCGCCCGCAGATGCCAGGACGCTGCCTTGAAGAGAAACTGTTGCAACACGCCGCAAGTGAAAATCTATACTGCGGTGCGCTTGCCCCGGAGCCAGTGCCAGGACGGTGGCGGATCGGGGGTTTTCAGCATTTGGATAGTAGGCTGGGACATAAGCGAATCGGCATTGCTCAATCATTAGAGGTTCGCCCGAAGCCTTGGCCTGGATAACGTATTGTCCCATCGGTAACTCAAAAATGCGGTATTCACCCAGGTCATCGGTCATCCCCTGGCCGGTGGCAATCAACTGCCGTTTGCCGCGTATATAAATGGAGTGCATCGCTTGCACCGACACGTGAACCAACGGTTCGCCGTCTTCGTCAACAACTCGTCCAGAGACTGCCCCATAGGGATTTAATTTGATCGTTAGATCTTTCAGTTCCGCCGCGGAATCTATGGTGAGAATTGTTCCCTGATATATATTCAATCCAGTGCTTGTATAGTATTGAGGCTCGAAGCCGGGGCGTTCGGCGAATAACCGGTACTTGCCAGCATCGACGTTGAGAATCTGAAAAGTTCCATTGGCCGAAGTGGAGGTGGACCGCTCACCTGCCGCAGCTCGGTCTTCAGGCTGCAACACCAGACGGGTATTCTTCAACACCTGACCGGAGATGCGGTTGATCACCGAGCCTTCCAAAGTGGCTTTACCCTGTTGTTGCTGAGCCCAACCGATGGGAAGAGCAGCCCAAAAAAGGGTCAACCCGAATATTCTCCGCGTGCCGATGTGCATCGTATTCCTTTATTGGAGAACGGCCACACCCTTTCCAAAATACAAGAGCGTGGACCGAGGTTATGAAACCAACTAGACTTTGGGTGGAGTTACAAGCGTGATGCTCTGAGAATCAACTACAGCACCAGTGGCAGGATTCTTCACCACAAAGTCCACCCGGATATTGGCATTGTATGGGGTAAGGTTCCAACCCCAAAGACGAATCTTACCTAACAATCCAGTGACATTACCAGTCATCACGGAAGGCCCGTAATAGGATGGTGCTGTGGCCCCATCGAGATTGGTCACGGTCACTGTTCCTGCTGGGACAAAACCAGGGGAACATCCCTTCAAGATGTAAGTGATGGTCACGTCATCAAAGGGAAATGTCCATTGTGCGGGGCCGCTGGTCACGGTGAACTTTGAAATCACGGAACAAGCTGTGCCACCGCCACCTCCGCCGCCGCCAGGCGCGCTACCACCGCCAGCGAAGCCAGTGCTGGACAAAGTCAGCAGAGCTAGTGTCACGGTTGCCTTACTGGCAACCGAAGTCAAAAAGTTACGCTTAAACATTTACAAATCCTCCTTTTATCTGGAGGCACTCGCTTCAGAGGAGTGCCCTACAACTAGGACACGCCCCGGAAGGTCGTGGAACAAAAAAGTTTAGGCAGGAAGAATGAGCCGCAGATGGACACCGCTAAAACAGCCAAACATCTTGGATGTTATCTGCGTTTATCTGCGCTTATCTGCGGATGATTTGTTTTGTTACTTCGATACCCCAAGCCCGTCCACGTGCACCTCTAACTGATGATTCACGCGGATGCCGTAGATTCCATCTGTCTTGGCCAAGGCTCCGGTCTTCGGTGCTGTATGCACCACAACCCCGTTGATCACGAAATCCACTTTTTCCGCACCCACTCGTACTTCCAGTGCATTCGTGGATTCGCCGCTTGCATCAGAAGGTACCCTTCACGGTATACGCGCCTGATGCCGTATTTGCCGGATTCCAGTACACTGCTGCTTTCGGATTGGTCGCCTGGAATCCTGTTCCCATGGTGACGAATTTGATGTCTCCAGTGCCATCGGGATCCGACGCGCTGGTGCTGCGATCAACGCGCATCTTCCACCCCTGCGGTGCTTGGGCGGTAACAGTTGCCACAGTGGCTAGGGCAAGTATTGCAACATAAAAATAATTTTTCATCTGGCGTTTCTCCTTAAATCCCTTGGAGGTTATCACGACTGGGGTAAAGTTTCCCGCCGTTTCCTCCGATTGCCAGTCTTGGGGAAACTATGCCTCCCATGGCAATTATTAAATCGAGGTTCTTGTAACATGAGGCACTTAGCAATTCGGGTCGGAACTGCATTCATTGTGCTTGTTTTGTCACTGCAAGCTGCGGAAACCGGCTTAGGGGTACGAACTCCGCAATTAGGCGCGGTTTTGGATGAGCAAAGCAAACAACTTCGCGTTATCGAAGGTGTTCCTGGCGCGGCAAACTTGGGGGCAGGCTCCTCAATTGGTGCAGTGGAGCAGGCCTGGATTTCGCCGCAGAGTAAGCGCGCGCTAGTCCGCCTGGGCGGGGAAACTCCTGGTTTGGCCGTTGTTGACTGGCAGGAACAGTTCCGCGTATTCCGGTCCGATGCTCTGTCCGGTGGTGCCGATTTTGCAGCAATCTCCCCCTCCGCTAAGACATTTACCCGTTCTATTGGCGGCAAGATCGAAGCCTGGCAGATCGGACTTGGATCTCTGAACCTGCTTTGGACTGCCGATGCCCCGGACGGCATTGCCGCATTAGCCATTTCTGATGACGGGGAACTGGTGGCCGTCGTTGCCCCTGGTTCTGTGCAAGTTCTTCAATCTGCTGGACGTAACTCGACTGTGGCGAGCATGGCTGCTTTTGGTGCAATGAGTTTTGCTCACAATTCCCATGCCTTTCTGTTAGGCGAAGAAACAGCTGGAAAAGCACTCTTTTTTGAAGATGCGCTGGGTCAGGCACCGTCGGAAATCCTATGGGAGGTTGCCTCTCCGGAAAGCTTAATTGGAATCAGCTTCAGTGGGGACAATCGTCGAATTGCCCTGGCACTTGCTACGGAAACGTCTGGAAAGGTCCGTTTGACGGACATTTTAGGTCAAAATATGCTCGTTTTTGACACCGAATCGCGCCCAAATGGCCTATTTAGAGCGCAAGGTAACGCTGTTTTTCAGCTTAGTAGCTCCTCGAAGGGGACTATTTACCTGCTGGATGGCGATTCGCCAGAGCCAAGATTGGTGACCGTTCCCGGTTTGGCAGAAATCAACAATTTGGAGGTAATCAATGAATAAGTCACAGGTATGGTTACTTGCGGCCTCCCTTGCATTACCGGCGATGAGCCAGGCAGGGGCGGTCCGTGCAAACCCGGGATTCTCCCGCGAAAGTGTCCCGCGCAATGACGATGGATCCAGTCCGCTGGTTCAGCTTGGATTCACCATCAACTTCTTTGGACAGATTCGCAATGCTGGCTACGTGAATAACAACGGCAATATCACGTTTGATCGAGCACTTTCCTCCTTCACACCTTTCGGATTGGATGGAACGCAACAGGAAATCATCGCCGCATTCTTTGGCGATGTGGATACGCGAGGTAAAGGTTCCAGTCTGGTAACTTACGGGAACGACGTCGTAAATGGCCACGCTGCATTCGGCATCAATTTCATCAATGTTGGCTATTTTTCCTCACATGACGAAAAGTTGAACTCATTTCAGTTGATCCTCATCGACCGTAACGATCTTGGTTCCGGCAACTTTGATCTGGAATTGAATTACGACAAAATCAAGTGGGAAACGGGCGAAGCCAGTGGTGGCATAGGTGGATTGGGTGGTGTTTCTGCCGCCGTCGGTTGGTCTAACGGCACCGGGCTTCCAGGCACTTCATACCAACTGAGTGGCTCGCTGATTCCAGGGTCGTTCCTTGATAACGGACCTCGCTCGCTGGTCAATCGAAGACAATACTCCACAGCCACTGGCGTGCCCACCGGTCGCTATACATTTAGGGCTCGCAATGGTATTTTGCTGCCTGGACTATCCATCGTTTCTTCAACAAAGATCGGCCCGATTTTCGTAGGCGATCCCTTCGCCATGCCGCTTGTCGCAGTGGGGGGCACAACCTATCGTTGGTCGATTCTGACTGATCCCGGACAGACCATTCCCTGGTTAAATCTGAGTTCGCTCGGAGTAGTGAGCGGGACCCCTCCAGCTACAGGGATTTACGAATTTACGGCCAGTGTTTCGAGCAAGGTGGAAGATGCCGACCTGAGCGATGTGCAACGAATGTCCATCACCGTGATTCCACCCACGTTATCTATTTCTGAAAGAAGTTGTCCGTTGCAACCGGCTATTGCTGGTGTGCCGTACAACGTGAAATTGGCTGTTTCCGGCGGCAGTGGACCTTTTATTTGGTCGTGGGGTGACACAACGATTCCAGGTGTGACTCTTTCCGACGCAGGCGTTGTTGCTGGCACTCCATCGCGCCCGGGCAGCTATGTCTTCAATTTGAAAGTTGCTGGTTCCCGGGTAGGTTCAGCGGAACCAGGAAACCGTCAATGCAGCCTCACTGTGCAAGCTGCGTTCCCTGATCCGACCATTGCCGGGTGTCCATCTGCGAGCGGAACTCTTGGCGTCCCAATCAATGAACCACTGCGGGCTGGGGGTGGAGACTCACCTTACATTTGGAACAAGGCAGGCACGCTTCCGCCTGGTTTTTCCCTCAATTCTGATGGAACTTTGTCGGGAATTGCCCAGGCTACTGGAACGTTCCAATTCGTTTTGGCGATTCGCGACCAGAAGGGAAAAACTTCTTCGCGGGAGTGCGCCATTCGAGTTGCACAACCAGTGATCAATATCGCCACCGCTTGCCCATTACCGGGCGGGATTACGGGCACCACTTATAGCCGACAACTCGCCGCCAATGGTGGGCTCGGTCCGTACAACTGGTCCACATTAGGGAATTTCCCTCGCGGACTAGCCCTTGCTGCGGATGGCGCCATCAGCGGACGTCCCAATGACGGCGGTGCCTATCAATTTCGCTTGCAGGCTGAAGATTCGAATGGGAACAAGGCATCGATCCCATGCAGTCTGGCCGTGCAGCGAGCCGATTTAAGTATCAACTCCTGTCCCTTGCCTCCGGGAAATTTTGCAGCGGGTTACAGTCAGAGATTGACCGTTGCAGCGGGTCTCGATCCACTCCTGTGGAGTTCGGTAGGACGGCTACCAGCGGGTCTGTCTGTATCGAGTCTGGGGGTCTTGAACGGAGTTCCCACAGAAGCAGGGGATTTCGATTTCGAGCTTCGCGTGAAGGATGCTCGTGGTCTGACAGCGGCTCAGGAATGCCGTTTGGCCATTGAACCGAGCCAACTAAAAATAACCAGTGGCTGTCCGGCCAATCAGCCCGCCATTGGAAGCAGCTATAGTTTCCAGCCGTCCGTCGATGGGGGGATTGCCCCGTATCGCTGGAGCGTCAACGGGACATTGCCTTTGGGCTTAAAGATAAACACCAACGGTGCCATATCGGGATCTGCTACCCAACTGGGTGGATTCACTTTTGAGACGGTAGTTCGCGATTCCCGGTCTCGTGAAACAAGCATGACTTGCACGGTTTCAACGAAGCTTCCGGGGGTCCCGCAATTGGCATTCACCGGGCCAACGGGAGCAGTCGCACCGGCCACAAATCAGATTCCCATTGCTTTGGAATTGACTGATGGCTACCCACTTCCCATTGAAGTTACGCTTGGTATGAAAACTTCTGCCGAAACCGGTGCGATCAATGGTGAGGTGAACCAGCCCGATCCGACGGTTCGTTTCGCTGGGGGACAACCTACTTTGGTGCTGACCATTCCGGCCGGGGTGAAACGTCAACCTCTGAACATA
>JAYWBH010000297.1:0-16894 GCA_043781815.1 Bryobacterales bacterium
CATGTGGCCTTGATGACCGATGCCCGTTTCAGCGGTGTTTCGACAGGAGCTTGCATAGGCCATGTCTCACCGGAAGCACTGGCAGGCGGGCCTATCGGCAAGCTGCGCGATGGCGATATAGTTGAAATTATTGTGGATCGTAACAGCCTGGAAGGAACTGTGAACGCGCTGGGTGCGGACGGCAGCATTGAGAGTGGAACTGCTCTACTGGCGTCGCGAACATCGCATCCCGACTTGGCCCCTGACCCCGATCTGCCGCTTGATTCCAAGCTTTGGGCGGCGCTGCAAGATGCTAGCGGTGGGCCATGGGGCGGCTGTGTTTACGATGCCGAAGCGATCATCGCGGCGCTGAAGTTAGCAAAGCAACACTCGTAACAGATGTAGACCTATTCTGAGTCAAGTGCATACTCGTTCCAAGATGGTACCGCCTGTGATACCCTTTGGGTGTGTCAAATGCGGCGAAGCTGGTCGCCAAAATGCGGAGGAATCCGCAAGATTGGCGGATCGAGGATTTTAATGTGATCGCGCGCAGCTTGGGCATCGATCATGAACAGCACGGAACAAGCCATGTCATTTTCCGACACGCCACTGCGGGGCGGCTATCGGTTCCCGCGCATCGGCCCATCAAACCCGTGTACGTTCGTCTGTTTGTAGAATTCGTCGACACAGTAGGTAAGAATAATGAAAATTGACAAGTCCCTCATTTACTCCTACCCATTCACGATTCGTCCACTCTCCGAAGAGGATGGTGGCGGATTTGCGATTGAGTACCCGGACTTGCCTGGATGCATCTCCGATGGGGAAACCCCGGAGGAAGCTTTGAAGCAAGGCTCAGACGCAGTTAAAGCGTACATCTTGAATTGCGTTAAGCACGGTGACGCGGTTCCAACACCGAGTTCGGCAAGTGGGCAATGGCGGCAACGCGTGCCCCGGAGCCTGCACTCGCGGCTGGTCGCCAAGGCCCGTCAGGAAGGCGTTAGCTTGAACACGCTCGTCACCGCAATGATCGCGGAAGGCCTGGGCCAGCGGCGGGCTTCATAGCCGCATCGGCGCCGTTCCAGAAAGAGTGGGGGTGAAGTCCGGGACAGGTGAACATTTTTCAGATATTTGCCACTACGAAATGTCTTAGAAATCTGAGAAAGCTCCGTCTATCCTGGCTTCCCCACAAAAAAAGCTATGCGGGCTTGCCAGGCCGAATTCCTACCTCACCAACACCACTCAGGTCTAATAAAATGTGGGGCGGGCGATTCCACCTGCATGTTTAAATACCCCGCGATTTCCCCACCCAAAGCTATCGCATCCCCATCAAGGCATCAAAGCAACACTCGTAACCGCCCAAGGAATATTTTTCAATTCGTGAAGCACTTTCCCTTGCCCATCGAACTCCACAATCCGCCCGCCCATATAATCGGAAACAATCAGACCACCTTCAGGCGTCTCAGTAAATCCAGATGTCCATGCCATGCGCGCTGTGCCATTCGACCCGGCAAAAGTCATCAGCGTTTTACCCGCAGCATCCACACGACGAACTTCGCCAGGACCAGCTAATCCGATCAGCAACCCGCCGTCATCCAGTGGCCAAGCGTGCGCAGGCATTCGATTCTTGAAATCCAATTGACGAAGAACGTTACCTTTAGAATCGAGTTCCAGAAATATACCCGGCTTCTGAATGGCAACCACAGTAGTGCCAGCCAGTGTCCTGCGCGCACGCCGCATGGCTTGACCCTTATACTCGGGCTTCTCCACACTCCACACCACTTCCCCGCCCGGTGAGACTTCATACAGACGCGAAGCAACGTCATCCACCAAAAGCGTGTTCCCATTTTTCAAGCGCTGCACACTCACCAAACTGGCTTTTTCCGTCTTGTACTGCCATACAACTTTTTGATCCGAATCAAGCTCGGTAACCACACCCTTAGGATCTTCGATGAACAGCACATTGCCGCTGGGTGTCACGCCCACTTCAGTGCCGCGATGATTCGACTTGCGCCACAATACGCGACCAGATGGCCAGGCAATCGCTAAAATTTCACCGCCTGGGCCGTGATCGTTGACCATCAGACGACGGCTCTCAAGCAACTTGGGCTTCAGTTTACGATTCAGAAAATCAAGCGTCCGCGTGAAGGCTCGCTCGTCATCGGCACCTTTGAATCCATGACCTGCCTCAGCAATAGTTTCCAGTTCTGATTCCACACCAGCAGCGCGCATTTTTTCGATTAAGATGACTGACTGCTCGAACGGAACATTTTGATCGCGAGTGCCGTGGATGGCCAGTATCGGTGCTGAATCGGGAGTCACCCATTGCAGTGGGCTGCCCCGTAGATGCGCATCCATAGCGTGATCGCGATCCCCACCGAACAACAACGGCAGCACTGTCGGCGCATTGCGACTTCCTTCATAAGCACGACGCATGTCGGAACGTCCGAAATAGCTGATGGCACAATCGACAGCGCTCGATTGTTCCTTGTTCGCACCGGTGCCTTCAAACTGCGCTACGTTACGCGTAATGGCCAGGAACTGCGCCCAGGTAGCACCAGCGGAGACTCCAATGGCACCCATGTGTTCCTTGTTAATGTCATATTTACTGGCGTTCCCACGAAGAAAACGTACAGCAGCTTTCACGTCGTAAAGGGGAATGGGAAATTGGAACATCGGCGTGAGGCGGTAGCTTACGGTGGCTGCGACGTAACCGTTCTGGGCCAGGCGAATGGCCATGGGCAGGTAGCTATCACGCTGCCCGGAGTTGAATCCGCCGCCATGAATCATCACGATTCCGGGATAGCTGCCTTTGGCTTTGGGCCTGACAATATCCATGGCCAATTTGCCGTGTGTGATGGAAGTGTAGTCAACGCCACGCTCTACAATTACGTCGGCAGGAACGGTGATATCCGCAGCCCCGCACAAGGCTGCAGTTAGAAGGAAAATTGAAAAACGCACTATGCGAGGATATCGCGAATCACATTTCCATGCACGTCAGTCAACCGGAAATCGCGGCCGCTGTAGAAGTAAGTGAGCTTGGTATGGTCCAATCCCATCAAGTGCAGAATGGTCGCATTCAGGTCGTGAACATGCACTGGCTTTTCGACGGCCTTATAACCGATGTCGTCGGTTGCACCGTACGTCATGCCGCCTTTGATGCCCCCTCCGGCCAACAAAACAGTGAAGCCCAACGAATTATGATCGCGACCGTTGTGCAGTTTTACAGTAGAGCTATTTTGCACGGCAGGGGTGCGCCCAAACTCGGTTCCCAGAACCACCAGCGTATCGTCCAGCATGCCTCGCTCTTTCAGATCGGTGATCAACGCCGCAACTGCCGGGTCAGTCTTCTGGGCATTGCTTTTGTGAGCCATTATGTCTTCATGACTGTCCCACGGTTGGCTATTGCCGTAGTAAATCTGCACCATACGCACGCCACGTTCGGCTAATCGGCGTGCCATTAAACAGCCTCGACCAAAATCGCTGTCACCATATTTGGCAATAGTTTTCGGATCTTCTTTGCGAATGTCAAACGCTTCCGGAGCCTCAGTTTGCATGCGAAACGCCGTTTCCATGGCTTCCAGCGATGCTTCCAGTTGCGCATCACCGGCACGCTTCGCCAAATGTTCCTGATTTAACTTAGCCAGAAGATCCAGTTGCCGACGCTGAGCTTCCGGGGCGGCGCCAGCACCAATAAATTGAATCAACTTTTTAGGATCAGTCTCGCTGTTCTTTAGAAAAGTACCCTGGTAAACTGCCGGGAGGAATGCCGATTCCCACAACGGCGGTCCAACCACAGGCGTCCCCGGACACAGCACAACAAATCCCGGCAGATTCCGATTTTCCGTGCCCAATCCATAGGTCAACCAGGAGCCCATGGAAGGGCGGCCAGGCTGGATGACACCGCAATTGATCATGAACAGCGAGGGCTCATGGTTGGGGACGTTGGTGTGCATGGAACGGATGACGCAAAAATCGTCAATCACACCACCAATCTTGGGAAAAATGTCGCTTACTTCAATCCCGCTTTGGCCATATTTCTGGAATGAAAATGGGGAGCGCATCAGGTTGCCAACAGAGCTTTCCGTTTGCGGAGCGCCACCTGGAACCGGTTGGCCATGATGACGGTCAAGCATCGGCTTCGGATCAAACGAATCCACTTGGGAAAGTCCGCCATTGAGCACCAGATAAATCACTCGTTTGGCTTTTGGTTTGAAGTGCGGAGGCTTGGGAGCGAATGGGTCGCGGGCGGCGTCAGAGGTGGCGGCCATCCCAAGCATGCCTAAACCACTGGCCATTTTAGTTAAGGCCTCGCGTCGGGAAAGATGCGGAAGAATATCGGCTTTGTGCAGCTTCGTCATTTTTAATCGATGAAAGCGAATTCGTTGGAACTTAACAAAACCTGGGCGAATTGTTCTGGAGCTTTTTCTCCAGCGGAAGCAAAGAACCGCCCAGCCAAATCAATTTCATTTTCCGTTGCGTCGCGCCCATATGCAAGCTGGTAGGCCTTTCGGACATCCGGGCCAAATCGCTTGGCAAACGCTTTGGATTGATCCAGCACAAAAGCACTATTTAGGAAAAACAACTTTTGCAGAGGGACATTGGTTACCACTCTGGATTCATTGGAAACACTGGCACTGGGAAAATCGAACAGGGCAAGAGTTTCCTCCTGCTGGAATCGACCCACTCGCACGTAGATGGTGCGGCGGCTACTTTCGTTCATCGGCTTTGATTCCCCACCTACTTTCGGATCAAGTGTCCCGGCAGTGGATAGGATTGTGTCACGAATGGCTTCGGCATCCAGGCGACGTCGATTAGCGCGCCAGAAATAGCGGTTATCCGGATCAATTCCATCATTGGCTAAGTTGCCATTGCTTGCGCATTGATACGTTGCAGAAAGCACAATTTCCCGAACCAGCTTTTTGATGGAAAGCCCCTTCTGATCAAATTGCCATGCCAGGTATTCCAATAGTTCTGCGTTCGCTGGCCGCTCCCCCATGACCCCGAAATTACTTGGCGTGCGAACCACTCCCGATCCAAACAAATGAAGCCACACTCGATTCGCCATCACACGACGAGCCATGGGATGGTTTGCCACCTGCATCGCCAATTGCAGGCGACCACTCCCTTTCTGCAGTCGAACCGGTTCGCCGTTTGACAACGAAGTTAAGAAATGACGGGGAATCACTTCGCCCAACTCATCGGGATTGCCTCGCACATTCACCTGCATGTCCATTGGCGCAATATCTTCCACACCATGATAGAAAGCATATTGGGGCGGCAGCTTTTCTTTCTTCTCTTTTAGCTGCGCTCGCAAGGTGTCCACATGTCGTTTCCATTCGCCGGTTAGAAAGCGATCCATTTTCTCACCGGGCAGCCGTAAGATGGCCTTATCACCCGTAAACAGCCAGTTGTACCAGACGTAGCGATCCCGTTCCAGCGATTTGGTGGGGATTTCTGCACCGGGATTGAAATCAGATTCTGAGCGATACCCGAACGGCAGCACGTAGTCACGGCCAGGCTTGGGCTTTTTATTCTTGGCGACTATTTCAGTATTTTCTTCGTCCAGTTTCTTTTTGTCAGCAATGATCTGGGCAATGTTCGTTTCCACCAAGTCTGATTGCTTACGAACCTCCGCCTCATCCGTCCCGGCAGCGGCTGCGCGCCAGGCTTTCATGTAGGGGTGATTGTCTTCGGTCTTTTTTAGGTAGCCTGCCCAACGATCCACAATTTCAGCATCCAGACCGGCGGAATCCTTTTTCCATGCGGCCATTAAATACTCGGCAACTCGGCTGGATAAAATCTCTGCCAACTGATCTGCTTGCTGATCCAAAAACTTTTTCATCCTGGCTTCTAAGTCTTGAATTTCTTTGTTGGCTGCGGTGTATCGGGCCACTTCTTCAGCGGAAGCCAAAGGATATTCCTTGTATTGCACACTGGCAAATACGCCGCCCAAGGCGTAGTAATCTTTGGTGGGAATAGGATCATATTTATGATCGTGACAACGGGCGCAGGCCACGGTAAGCCCCAGCATTCCCCGTGTAATGACGTCAATCCGATCATTTCGCTCATCGGCCCGCGCCTGCGCAGGCTGCGAAATACCGAAATACCAAGGCCCCAATCCCAACATCCCCAGCCCGCCAATGTAAGAGGAATTGTCACCAGGCATCTGGTCAGCGGCTATCTGGGCATGAATAAATTTGTCATAGGGCATGTCGCTATTGAAAGCGTTCACTACCCAATCGCGATATCGCCAGGCGTTGGGATAAGCTTTGACTGCGGTACCCGTAAAATCATCTTCACCAAATCGGGCAACATCTAACCAATGGCGCGCCCAACGTTCGCCAAAGTGAGCGGACGCTAGCAGTCGGTCAACCACTTTTTCCGTCGCCTTTGGTGAAGTGTCTAGCAGGAATGTGTCCAGTTCTTCTGGACTAGGCGGCAGTCCGATTAAGTCAAACGTGAGACGCCGCAAAAGGGTCCGCTTACTTGCAGGCTGATTCGCTATCAGGTTCTTCCCAGCCAATCCATGATGAACTGCTTCGTCAATAGATTTGCTTGCGGGCTTGTGCAATGGTCCGGCTGACCATAGTGTTCCTGATCGAGCGGATACCGTTTCAGGCCACTGCGCACCTTGGCGAACCCAACTTTCAAGCGCTTCAATTTCAGCAGGATCCAATTTCGCCCCAGGAGGCATTTTTAATGACGCCGATTCCTGACGCACCGCTTGTATCAGCAGGCTGCGATCCACATCCCCTGGAATAATCGCTGGGCCTGACTTTCCGCCAGCCAGCAAAGCTTCGCGGGAATCGACCCTTAGTCCAGCGGCCTTGGTAGCCGTGTGGCAGGCATAGCAGCGATTGGACAAAACCGGACGAACTTTTTGCTCGAAGTCTTCAGCATCCGTAGCCCCGTACACTGAACCAAATATCGCGAATAGGATAAGCAGACGCATGAATTAGCCTAAGCAACAATATACTTGCGCATACTCGCTTCCACGTTGGCCCGGTCTGTTGCGCCCAAGCTACCGGATCGCTTTTGGATAATGCGATTATCCAACGTCATTACCTTCCAACGGATCAGGCAATCGTGCGGTAAGCCAGCCGAATCCAAGTCCGTAATGGGGATATCGCCCAACCAAACTGAATTGGCCCCGGTAGTGATCATCGCCATCACAGTGTAGCCACCCAGGTTAAATTCTTCACTGCTCAGCACCAGTGCAGGTCGCTTCTTATCGGCTGGCCGATCAATAAATGGAAATGGGACAATGGCCACGTCCCAGCGTTTAAAGACCACCGAAAGCTGCCTCGTCTTCTTTACTGGCCCATTCACTCATATTCTGGGAGAGGGCAGCATGGTAAATAGCATCGAAAGGTTCCATCTTGCGGACCCGAACCGTGCGACCTTCAATTTCATAGATAAGTTTGTCACCCGTAGCAAGTCCAAGCGAATCACGAACTTCCTTCGGAAGCGTGGTCTGTCCTTTACTGGAGAGTGTGCTATCTATATTCATCGAATCCCTTCCTTACTCCCATTGTAAGGAGTAAGGATCTGGAAGTCAAGAACAAAGATCCGCTTTTCGACCTTAAACCAAGCGGCCTTAAACCCAGAGCCTTACCGGCTCTTCTGAAAATTTCTGCTTCGCCTGTTCCGTATCCATGAAGTACAGCGCGTCCAACTTCGCCAATGCGTAAAGAGGAAGGGGGCTAAAATCTGGAGTATCAGGTCCTGGTTGGTGAACAATGACAGCCAGCCCAACCACTTTGCCTCCACTAGATTCCACCATTGACTTCAATTCCATCAACTTTTTGCCAGTGCGTAGAATGTCATCGACCAGAAGAACTTTTTCCCCAGGCTCAACTTGCTGAAATTGACGAAACCGCATCGGCTCTTTCTCATTCTCCCGTTCGGCCCAATACACCCGCTTAGCTCGCAAAGCTTCGCACACACCAAACGCCACCGGTAGACCACCTGTAGCTGGGCAGACAATAGAAAGTTCCGGAATGGCAGCCCGCAATTCGGGATTGGCGCGAATCAGTCGACTTAACCCGACGCTCAGAACTTTTGCGTGTTCGTAGTGCCGAAAGGCCACTGGGATTTGCAAAGACAGATCAGAATGCAATCCGTTTGGATAGATGAAATGCCCAGTTCGTAAAGCACCGGTGCTTTTCAACATCTGTATCACTTCATCCTGAGTGGGAATCATTTGCATCTGATTAGTTGGCTCCTTTGCCAGTGACTACATGAGGTATGGTTTTCAAAATAATCTTCCAATCCAACCAGAGCGACCAGTTGTCAATGTACTGCATGTCCAGCCGCATCCAGGTATCAAAATCCAACGTATCGCGACCGGAAATCGCCCACAAACAGGTTAGACCAGGGCGCATTCGTAAACGCCGCCGCTGCCATCTCTTGTATTGTTCCACTTCCTGCGGAACGGCGGGCCGCGGTCCAACAAGTGACATGTCGCCACGCATCACGTTCCATAATTGTGGCCATTCATCAATGGAAAACTTGCGCAACCAACGGCCCACTGGAGTCAAGCGCGGATCGTTGGTGATTTTAAACGCTGTCTGCTTTTCATTCAGGTGGGCCAAGGCAGCCTTCAATTCCTCAGCGTTATTGCACATGGAGCGAAATTTATAGAAGATGAACCTTCGGCCATTCAACCCGCAGCGTTCCTGGCTGAAAATCACTGGACCAGGAGAGGAGAATTTAATGGTTGCGGCTATCGCTGCCATCAAGGGGGCCAAAACGACCAGCGCCAACGCGCTCACCATTACGTCGCACACCCGTTTGATCACCAGCCGAAATTCATCATGCGGAGCAGCGGAAAACGTCAGCATGGGAAGCGTTCCCAACTGATCCAAATACATTTCGCTGTTCACGTGGGGAAAGAAATCCAAGGCCAGTCGGGTGCGCACTCCCTGTTCATCACATAGGAGAAAAGTGTTTTCCAACTTGGCGACATCTTCCGGTGGAACTGCAAATAAAATTTCGTCAATGATTTGTGATTGCAGCAGTTCGTTCAACTGATCCATGGGGTAAACTGGCTTGCCACCGATCCGCTGTGTTCTTGGTGATAAAGAAAGATAGCCGCTCAATCGAAAGCCGTAGTGCGATGCTTTATCTACCAAAGCACCCAGTTCCAGGGCTTTTTGCCCGTCACCGGCAACCAAAACGTGATGAACAGATCCGAACCGTTCGCGAATGGAACCGTAGAAAGCTCTGGCATTGAGCCGAAAAACGATAAGAAATAGGCCGCCAAGGCTGCCATAAAGCACCAAAAAAGCGCGACTGAGGTCCAAACGGAGCGCAAATTGCACCAAAACAATGGTAGTAACGGCGGCAATGGACTGCCGCAGGCCATCGCGGATGATCACCAACGCTTCTGCGGAATCCAGCCGATCATAGACCGCCATCCAGCGACCAGCCAACACCCAAGACATTCCGCCAACTACTGCAATCAAAAATTGAAGAGAGGCATCTAAATGGAATCCCCGTTGAAATAGTTCCACTGATGCACGCAGTCGGTAGGCGGCGAGGAAAGCCATAGTGACCAGTGCCACATCAGAGATGGCGAACAAAATCCGGGTCTTTCTATGGTGACGGGAAAACACGCGTTATACCTTTGACGATATCACGCAAGAACAGTTTGTGGTAACCTAGTGATTGCTAGGTTAGTGTCCACTAAGAAATGAAGCAACGAACTAAACTCACCGCCGCTGAACGTCGCGCATCCATCGTGGCTGCGGCTATCCACCTTTTCTCCGCTCGGGGTTTCCGTGGCGTCACCACACGAGAACTGGCAAAAGCCTGTGGCGTTTCCGAACCAGTACTTTACGAACATTTCGCCGACAAGCAGGAACTCTATTGCGCCATTTTGGAAGAAGCCTGCAACGATGGCGATACCGTCGCTATGCGCATTGATGAAGCCTTTGCAAGCAATCTGGAAGCTCCGGCATTTTTCCGCGCGCTGGCGGAAAGCATCATTAAGCTTTTAGATAAGAATCCAAACTATACCCGCCTGATCCTGTTCAGTGCCCTGGAAGGTCACAGCCTTGCGGAACTCCATTTTGAGCATCGAATGAAACCGTTTTACGGCATGCTGACACGTCGTATTCGCGACTACATCGCCGCTGGTAGCCTCAATCCGTGCGACCCTAGCGTCGCCGCCCGTGCCTTTATTGGCATGGTTAACCAATATGTAATTTTCGACCTTCACTTCGGTTTCTCCATCGCGAAAACTTCGCGAAAAAAGGTGATCAATGGCATGGTCGATATCTTCTTGAATGGAGTCTTAAAATAATGAAGCGTCTTACTGTTCTTGCCGCCACCCTCCTGTTTCTTACCTCGTGCTCCAATGAAAAAAAGCTGGCCGCTGAAAAGAAACAGTCCGCCCCAGCCGAACTCCTGGTAGTCAAAACGGTTGCTGCCGAATCCAAATCTGTGGAAAGATCGATCCGCATTACCGGTTCCCTGCAACCCGATGAAACAGCCTCTGTCAGCTCTGAAGTAGCCGGTCGAATTGCAAAACTCAATGGCGATTTCGGCCAGGCCGTTCATAAGGGCGATGTGTTGGCGGAACTGGAAACCACGGAGTTCCAAATTGACATTGAACGTAAGCGTGCGGCAATTTCCCAAACGTTAGCCCGGCTTGGATTGGACCCGAATAATTTCGATAAGACACCTGAATCGACCCCTGCCATCCGCCAGGCAATTGCCCAACTGGAAGATTCCAAGAGCAAGTATGACTCGGCTGCCAAATTGGTTCAAAGTGGCGATATTGCCCGGGAAAGATTCACCGAGTTGGAAAAATCATTGCGAGCACGGGAAGAATCGGTGGCTGCGGCCAAAGACGAGATGCGGACCCAGTGGGCTTCGATCGCTGCTTTGAAAGCTGACCTCCGTTCTGCTGAAAAACATCGGAGTGACACCCAGGTAAAAGCTCCGTTCGACGGAGTGATCTCTGCCAGAATGGTTTCCCCCGGCCAGTACATGAAAGAGAACACACCGATTGTCACGCTGGTGAAGAACTATCCACTGCGATTGCGGATGGAGGCACCAGAATCCGCTGCAGCACTGCTTCGAGTGGGAACCGCGCTCACCTTCACCACCGATGCGATTCCAGGCGAGACCTTCCCCGCAGTACTTCGGGAACTGAATCCTACTCTGGATTCGAAATCGCGCACTTTAACTGCTGAAGCCCGGGCCACTAAAAATGATCCTCGCCTGCGTCCAGGAATGTTTGTCCAAGTGAAACTGACTACGGCCAGTGGATCAAAGATAATTGCCGTCCCTAAACAAGCCATTTATTCCGTGGCCGGACTGAACAAGTTGTTTGTCATTGCCAACGGACGAGCGTATGAGAAGAAATTCATTCCTGGTCAGGACTTGGGGACTTTCATAGAAATCCCCGACGGCTTGGTCAACGAAGGGGATCGAGTAGCGGTGAGCCAACTGAACATGCTCACAGACAAGATGCAGGTGAGGCAATAACTTATGCGCAAACTTGCTGAACTTTGCATTAATCGGCCTGTATTCGCCACCATGCTCATTTTGGCACTGGTGGTATTGGGTCTGGATTCCTACCGCAAACTGGGCGTCGACTTTTTACCTAAAGTGGAATTCCCTATTGTCACAGTCACCACTTCCCTTCGCGGCGCTTCCCCTGAAGAAGTGGAAACTCAAGTCACCAAGCAAATCGAAGAAGCCATCAACACCGTTTCCGGTGTGGATGAGCTTAATTCCAACTCTTATGAAGGCCTTTCCCGAGTAACGATCACCTTCGTTTTAGAAAAGGAAGCGGAGGTTGCGGCACAGGAAGTTCGCGACAAAATATCTTCCGTTCTTGCTCAATTGCCGAAAGATGCCGATCCGCCCATCGTAGAAAAACTGGCAACGGATGCCAGTCCTATTGTGAGCGTTGTAGTCAGCAGCCCTCGCGATTTGCGAGAGACCACAAAGATTGTGGACGACATTTTAAAGAAGAACCTGGAATCGCTAAATGGAGTTGGTCAGGTGCGATTCATTGGGGATCGACGCCGCCAGATTCAAGTTTCTTTAGATGGGGAAAAGCTTTATGCCTATGGTTTGAATATCGATCAAGTTCGCGCATCGCTCACCGCACAAAACGTGGAAGTGCCCGGTGGCAGGCTGGATGAAGGCTCGCGCGAATCCAGCGTCCGCACTTTGGGACGGATTGAGCGACCGGCAGATTTTGGTCGCATCATTGTTGCCAACGTCGCAGGTACCGCAGTCCGCATCAACGATGTGGGAAGCGTGAGCGATGGTGTTGAAGAAGCGCGCACTCTAGCCAGGCTTGACGGAGTGGATGGCGTGGTTCTTGCCGTTCGCAAACAGTCTGGCACGAATTCGTTGGATGTTATTAATCGCGTTAAAGAACGGATTGAAACAGTCCGTAAATTTCTGCCGCCCGATATGAAGATTGCCTATGTGGGCGATCAATCGGGCTTCATTCAAGCGTCATTTGAAGCGGTGCAGGAACATCTGGTGCTGGGTGGAGTTCTGGCAGGCATTGTGGTGCTGCTGTTTATGCGCAACTGGCGCTCCACTCTGATAGCCGCCATCGCCATTCCTGCGTCGATTATATCCACTTATACATTGATGTACCTCATGGGTTTCACCTTGAACCAGATCAGTATGCTGGCTCTGACTTTGATGGTGGGAATCGTCATTGACGACGCGATTGTGGTGCTGGAAAATATTTTCCGTTTCATGGAAGAAAAGCATCTATCCCCAATAGAAGCTGCTATTCAAGGTACTGCCGACATCGGCCTGGCAGTGCTTGCAACCACGTTAAGTCTTGCCGTAGTATTTTTGCCGGTTGCTACCATGAGCGGAATTGTAGGACGTTTCATGTCCAGCTTCGGCTATACGGCAGCTTTCGCGGTGATGGTTAGCATGCTGGTTAGCTTTACACTGACTCCCATGCTTTGCAGTCGATTCCTGAAAGTGAAGCATTCCGATTCTGGTAAATCCACTAAAGATAACTGGGTGTTCCGCATCATTGATTTGCCTTACCAGGCCATGCTGCGCTGGTCCATGAATCATCGCTGGGTGATTGTAGTCATTGCCATGGCTGTCTTTGCCTCCATTGGCCCGTTGATGAAACAAGTGGGTATCGACTTTTTACCAAGCGATGATCAAAGTGAATTTGAAGTGCAAGTGAGAATGCCTCCAGGATCAGCGCTGGAAGGTTCCTCAGAAATCATGAAGCAGATTGAAGCTGACCTCAAAACATTGCCCGGAATCCGCAATATGCTCACGCAAATTGGTGCCGATTTCCAACGACAAGTAGACCGCGGTAGCGTGCTGGTGGAACTGGTTGACGTCAGTGAGCGCAAGGAATCGCAAAAGCAGTTGATGTTGGACGCGCGTGAAAAATTACGTAAGTACAAAGATCTTGTGATTGGCGTTCAGCTTCCGGCAGTGATTCAAGGCGCAGGACCCAACGCTGATTTCCTTTATATTTTGCAGGGCCCAGATCTTTTGCTATTGGAAAAATATGCCACACAACTGAAATTGAAGTTGCGCGAACTGCCTGGTGTCGCTGACGTCGATAGTACTTACGAAACAGGCAAACCGGAACTGCGCGTGTTGATCAATCGAGACAAGGCTGCGGATCTAAATGTAAGCGTCGCATCCATTGCCACGGCCATGCGCACCATGGTTGGGGGTGATGCACAGGCCACTACGTATCGGGAAGGGGACGACCGTTACGACGTCATGCTACGGGTGGATAAGCAGTTCCGGAATTCGCCCGAAGCGTTGTCCCGTTTGTTCGTGCCATCCACTTCACTAGGCAATGTGCCGCTCTCCAATGTGGCGCACTTACAACGATCAGTGGGACCCATCGGCATTGATCGCTACAACCGCCAACGTCAGATCCTGATTTCAGCCAGCGTCACAGGCAATCAATCGTTGGGCACAGTAGTCACTGCGGCGGAAGACTCCATCCGTGAAATGAACTTTGGACCGGAATATCATGCCCAAACATTGGGAAAAACCAAAGAATTGGCACGTGCCGGGAAAAGCTACATATTCGCGCTAGGACTTTCCATCATATTCATGTACATGATTTTGGCCAGCCAGTTTGAAAGCTTTGTGGATCCGATTACCATTCTGTTGAGCCTGCCACTATCCATTCCATTCGCATTGGTTTCACTCATCCTGATGGGAGAAAACTTTTCCATCGTTTATACATCGGTGGGTATTTTGGTGCTGTTTGGAATTGTGAAGAAGAACTCTATTTTGCAGGTGGATCATATTAAGTCACTTCGTCGACAAGGGCTGCCCCGTGCCGAAGCGATTCTGAAGGGTTGCGAGGATCGGTTACGTCCAATTCTGATGACCACGTTGGCATTGGTTGCCGGGATGATTCCGCTGGCACTGGGCAGCGGGGCAGGTTCTGGGACGCGCCGCACAGTGGCCATTGTGGTCATTGGTGGGCAATCGCTGTGCCTGATACTCACCCTTCTTGTGACGCCTGTTTTCTACTCCCTATTCGATGACCTTGCCGCTTTTTTCAAGGGCCGCATTAAGGTACCCATTGCTGCTACAAGCCTGGTTTTATTGCTTGCTCTATCGGCAAGTGCGCAGCCTCGAATCGGCGTGACATCAGAACAACGCAAGCTCAGTTTGGATGAAGCCACACAAATGGCTCTTCAAAACAACTTGGAATTGGAAACTGAAAAAACGAATGTGGAATCCACCCGCATCGCCATCAAGGCAGCGAAGGGAGTTTTTGATCCGTACTTCAAATACACGCCATCCTTTGAAGATCGCAACACGCCAACATCCAGTTCCTTGCAGGGCTCAACAGGAAAGTTGAATGAAAAGTATTTCAACAACAACTTTGAGTTTCGGCAGAAGACTTCGTTCTATGGCGGCAGCGCAACCGCCCACTTCGAAAACTCACGACAATCTTCCACCAACCCATTTACCAGCCTTTCCCCGCTTTCCAGTTCGCGTCTTGGAGTGAGCTATATTCAACCACTGCTGCGAAATAGGTTGATCGACAAAGATCGTGCCGAACTTTTGATCCGTAACAAGCAGGTGGGCATTTCTGAATTGGAGTTCGAGCTTCGCGCCATTGATGTGGTGGCCCGTGTGGAACAAGCTTATTGGGACCTGGTGGCCGCCCGCCAGGACCTGGAAGTGAAAACAGAAGCAGTGAAACTTGGCGATGAGCAGTTGCAGCGAAACCGTCGTATGATTGACGCCGGCACACTTGCTCCCATTGAACTGTCGGCATCACAAGCAGAGTTGGAACGTCGTAAAGATGGTCTTCTTTCGGCATTAGGCGTGATCACGGAATTGGAAAATCAGTTGAAACTTCTTTTGGCCCACGACCGTGCATCGGACATTTGGCCCATCGAAATAATTCCCACCGATGTGGGATTAACCAAAACTCCAGATGCCAAGGAGCTGGAACCTTCGCTGAAGAAGGCATTGGCACAAAGGCCAGAGTTGCGTCAGGCCGACGAACGGCTGCTGTTGAACGATATTGACATGCGCCTGAGTCGCGAGCAATTAAAAACACAAGTGAACTTTGTAGGCAGCTATTCTCTGAGTGGCCTGGCCGGAACATTGCGTTCAGGCGACAATCCTTTTACCGCATCCAACGTATCGTTATACGACCGATTGAACCGCTTGAGTTCAGCCGCGGGCTTGCCACCTTTTATCCCACCAGTTCAGGGAAACTTGCCCGATTTTTTAGTAGGCGGCTATGGTTCGGCACTGGGCAATATTTTCAAAGGGCGCTACCCAACCGCACAAGTGGGATTGCAAATCGACTTCAGTCTGCACAATCAGCAAGGAAAGGCGGCAGTGGAACAAACCGCACTTGCGGAACGAAAATTGAAGATTCAGCGGATGCAGGTTGAGCAAGCAATTAGTGTTCAAGTTCGCAATGCTTTGCAGCTTTTGGAAACTTCTGAAGGTCGTATTCTATCGGCAGAGGCAGGCTTCAAAGCCGCTAAAGACAGGCTGGAAAGCGAAGTTCGACTGTATCAGACGGGGGAATCCACTAACTTCTTTGTGCTTACCCGGCAGAACGAATTTCTGGACGCGCGGCGTCGGGAATTGCTTTCAAAACTGGATTTCAACAAAGCTTCTGCACGACTTTCGCAGGCACTTGGGGAAACGCTCAAGAGTCGAAATATTCGCGTTCGACCCTGATTTTTAATAAACTGTGGAAAAGCTGTGGGTGTCGGCCATTTGAGTTGTCAGCCACTTTTTGCTTAGTCTAAACCCATGGCGTCAAGCGAACTCGTTTTTCAAAAAGGCTTGCCCGCCAACCCGGAGGCGGAACGATTTGTCCTAGGAGCGATCCTCATGGACGACACCGCATTCGTGTCGGTTGCGGGCAGCGTTGACGCGGACGATTTTAGTCTGGAAGGTCATCGCCGTATTTTCACCCGTATGCTGGACCTCAGTGTGCGTGCGGAAAAGATTGACCGCGTGACACTGGCCAACGAGTTGATGCGCTACAACCAACTGGAATCTGTTGGCGGACTTACCTACTTGATTTCGCTGGACGACGGACTTCCGCAAATCTACAACCTGGATAGTTACATTCGCATTGTCCGCGAAAAATCCATGTTGCGGCGGATGATCATGGCGGCGCAGGCAACCATTGATAAATGCTTGATCGGTGAAGAATCGGCCGATCAGATTTTAGCCACCACTGAAGAATCGTTGTTGAAGTTGGGCGAGGCGCAGTCCACAACAACATTGGTGAGTCCGCGCCAGGTGATTGAAACCTTCGAAGGCGGTATTAATGCTTTCCTTGATCCATCGAAGAGAATCAAAGGAACCACCACCGGCTATTTGAAGTTAGATGAAATGACAGGCGGCTTCCGCCCTGGCGAACTCATCATACTGGCCGCCAGAC
>JAYWBH010000298.1:0-5854 GCA_043781815.1 Bryobacterales bacterium
GCCGAACGAGGCGCGAAATACCATCTTGGGATGGAAGTTATAAGCCAGTCCAATGCGCGGCGCAAAGTTGTTCAAATCCTTCTTGGCAAGTGGCCCGTTTGGATGAATGATAGCGCCGGTAAGCCCACTGATAGGATCTTTCGCTGTAGGATCGAATTGCGATTGCTGCCCGTATTTGGTTTGGAAAGGTGTTTCGTAAGACCAACGCAGGCCCAGGTTCAGAGTCAGTTTCTTCATCGGTTTCCAATCATCCTGGAAGTAAGCTTGGTGTGAAAACCAACGAGGAAGCCAACTGGCAAATTCTTGTGTATAAGTAGCGCTGCTTACCGTTCCCAAAAGGAAGGATGCAAAGTTGTTTCCAGTGTTGGGGGTGAAGGGAAGATCGGTTCCGCCGAACGTGTAACTCCCTCCAGAAAGAGCTCCAGCCGTCCCATTGTAGCGGGTGCGAATCAGTTCATAACCAGCTTTGAATGTATGCTTGCCAGTGACTTTGGTGATGTTGTCCTGAAAGGTCATGTCTTCACCAATGCTCTGATAGACGTTCAACCCTGCCAAACCATAGCCGATGTTGAAGAAAGGGAAGCTGCCACCACCGACGTTGGGAATGCCCAATTTTTCGGAATAGTTCTGACCTTCAAATAACGAACCGTTGTGAACTTCGCGACGATTATATCCGGCGCGGAATTCGTTGCTCACCGTTGGACCAAGAATGTAAGTATCGGAAATGACACCGTTGTAATGTTCCACCGGTTGGGGCTGCGCGTTGGGATCAATATCAAGCCAGGCGAACTGCGCTTGATGATCGCCCTTCCATGCGCGATGATGGGCCTGCGAGTAACGGCCATTCATTTTGTGATTGGCCGAAAATTGCTGGTCAAGTTTAATATCCCAACGAATGCGCCGAATCTGTTTCACCTGATTGGCCAAAAGATTGTCAGTGGGCTGTGTGGAATTCGGAATGCCTGCCTGGTTGGGAGCTGTGAAAGGATTCAACGCAAGAAACTTCTGCACTGCCGGATCAAAGAGCCTCTTAGGGACGATGTTGCCAGGGAAAGGATCACGAGCATAAGTGGTCGGTCCTGTTTGGCGAGTTGAATATGGATCATAAATCTCCGACACTTTAGGACTAGTCTGGCCCCCAAAAGAGAAGTCGCCACCCAACATGCCTGCCGTTGGAACAGCCGTGCGAACACCAGCAGTTCCGGCGTTTTCGTAATGCTGTTCCCAACCGACCAACCAAAAGGTCTTATCTTTGCCCTTGTACAATTTGGGCAACACTACTGGCCCGCTGAACAGGAATGCCGAATCGTGAAAGGTAAATGGATTGGTACGCGGCAATTGTTCCAGATAGGCGCGATGCACCATGCTCTGGCCAATATGTCGATTCTCAAACGACCCATGAAACTGGTTTGTGCCGCTACGAAATACGATGGAGATGAGTCCGCCGGCGGCATGACCAATTTCTGCTGCCGTCCCTGTGGTGTGCACTTTCACTTCTTCAAAAGCATCCTGGGTGGTGGAGATCTGTTCGTTGGTTCCACCAATATTGCCGATGCCCGGCTCCTTACCATTGATGCCGTCCACCGTATAGCCAATGGCGCGTGCCCGTTGGCCAAGCACGTGGTAGCCGTCAACTGGCTGCGTGCCAGGATAATAGTAAGTCATGCGGATGGCACGTTTTTGACTGACTGGAATCTTCAGCAGTTCATCGCCGGAAAGAACTTGCCCGGCGGCGGCAGTTTCCGTTTCAAGCAACAAGGCCGAACCTTCCACCTTGATGCTATCGGTGACCGCGCCAACTTCCATAGTCACGTCGATACGCGGAATTTCACCAGTGCGAATCTGAATGCCTTCGCGCAAATAGCGCTTGAAACCAGCGGTTTCAATGGTCAGCCGGTAAAAGCCTGGGGCCAGATAAGGCACATAGTAGGAGCCTTCATTTGTAGTGACGGCTGCGGAAGTGAAGGCCGTGTCAACACTGACGACGGTTATTTTGGCACCTACCAGACTAGCGCCGGTACTGTCTGTGACGTTGCCCACCAAAGTTCCCGTGCCCGTGGTTTGCGCGCACAACGAACTTGCCAAAGCGATTAGACCCAAGACAAGGCCTTTGTTGAATTTTAATTGCAACATTGCAATGTTCTCCTAAATTAATTGATTTGCCCAGAAACTACCTGATCCGAACCGACGATTGGTTAAGAGCATATCACGAATCGATTAAGGCTGTGAATGGCAGTTAACGGCGTTTATAAAGGGCTTTGGTGAGACCACTGGGGAGCGGGAATTCAGGTTCGCTATGAAGTTGGCCTTCTACTCATTTCTTGGGCGCGGCATCTGCTTTCGCTTGCGGCGCTTTCGATTGGGGCGTCAATTCCTTCAGCTTTCGATGGTAATCAATTGATTCCTGTTCTTCGGAAGTCAGCTTGTCTAACCGCAAATTAGAGTCCTTCTTTTTCGTCCATCGGGCGGGTCCAAAGGGAGTAGCGCGATCAAACAAATATTCGATTGCCGTTTCACGAACACGGATGCCGAATGGGGGACCATCTTCTAAAATGTGCCTCATCACTTCCGTTTGTTCGGCACGGGTAATGCCAAAAGGCGTCTTGACATAAATGAACGGTTTGCCATTCTCTATGCGGCGGTACACATCGGAACGTACTTCCACTGCGTCCTCAGGCAATTCGGACACAATGGGACTCTTCTTGGGGGCAGGCTCCTCTCCAAATAATGCGAGAATCGCTATCAAACTAAGAAGACTTTGCTTCCAATACATCATCCCGTAAGTATATATTGGGAAAGCAATATTCGCAATCGTCACGCCGTTGGATCCGTTGGATGTGCCACCCCAGGCTGTCTTTTATTCTCACACTTTCGCCACCACCAACAACGCGTTGCCACCCAACTTCTTACGCCCCTATCAGGGCTATGGCGATATTTTCCTTTACGAGTTTGCCAACTCCTCAAATTACAACTCGCTGCAAGCTACCTTTCAACATCGGATGAGTAGAAATCTGAACATTGCTGCGTCGTACACATGGAGCAAAGCGTTAGATGCCAGCGACAGCTACAACCAGACGGTAGATCCATTTCTTCCAGCACGATCTCGAAATTACGGACCTGCCGGCTTCAACCGCACGCATGTTTTCAATACGAATTTCTACTACAATTTTCCGAAATCGCGTGCAAGCTTCCGGCCTGTTCGCATGATTGCCAACGGCTGGACGCTCTCGGGAGTTGCCCGCATTAATACCGGAGCACCGTACACACTTGCTTACGGCACTTTGAATGGCATCACCAATCCAACAGGTTCGCCTTCTGAAACAGCCAGGCTGCAGGTATTGGATCCTAATGCACCTTTGGCCCAGCGTTTTAGCCCTCCTCCGCAGCCTGCCGGTCAAGGTAACCTTCCTTGGTCCAGCACCAGCACTGCTCCGCAACTGGGGAACCTGGGTAGGAACACACAGACAGGGTTCGGGACTGCTAACTTCGACCTTTCTTTTTACAGAGAACTGAAACTGACCGAACGCGTGAAATCAACGTTACGCTTTGAAGGCTACAACGCTTTGAATCATACGCAGTTTTCTGGCTTGGATACTACCTTGAAATTCGATAACACTTCCGGTTCCAACTACAATACATTGTTCAGCCAACCAACCAGCGCCCGCCCTGCACGAGTCATACAGATTGCGCTACGAGTACAGTTTTAACGATTAGTAAGCAGATGCTGCCAACTGAGGCGGCATCTGCTTATTATAGCCACGTGACTTCTAATTCTCTGTCGGCACTTTTTCAATGTGGTCAATAACCAAAACCTGCACCGGCCCCTTTCCTGCCTCCAACTTCAGCCCCAGTTGTTCTTGAAGCGCAGAAAAAATGGAAATCCCCGACACAGTATCCGCGCTCGGCCCATCGGGTGTCCAGTTCAAAGTGAACTCATAGTTTCCGGCAAGCCCAGTTTCATCGGCCACTTGTTTTTCCACTTCACGAATGAGGCTCAGCATTCCTGCCAGTTGTGCCATAGAAATGCCCCCACTCACAAGTTGCCCCTTGCCAGTATCAAATGTCCGGATTCCTAACATCGCAGCGGCATCCACCGGGTGAATCTTTAACCTGTTTTTCGCGACAATCAATTTATAAACTGGCAATTGTTTCGATTCGCTGTGAGTCGCCAGCTTAAACCGGTCAACCAAAAGAGTCCGTAACATCAACTTGCATTGGCTGTAGGGAACAGGCGCAGAAGGCTTCGCCTCAATATCGAACCTTTCAGAATTCAGCCAACTGGGACGGCCTAGCAACTGAAATCCCTTCACATCGAAAGCCAGCTCAATGATCAGATTCAAGGGGATATTCTTGACGCCAACTTTTCCGCCAGATAAACATGTGCTGCCACCAATCGCATTGCTCCCTGAGATATTGTGCTTGATAGTGGCCACTTCAAAGGACTCCAGCGCTTGGCCAAACAAAGCGCACTGAGCGCATGCCGCAAACACTGCCAGTAGAATCGCTTGTCTCATATTTACCTCGCAGACGCTTTCAGCATACATTGGTCACATCACCCCTGCGCACAAAATAAATCTGAATGAGTCAACTAAGCATCTGAAAGGAGATTAACGTTATCCTTGAATTAAGGCTCCATCTTGTCTTCCATCCGCTACCGGCTTTTCACCGCTGCAGCACTTGCAGTATCATCACTCGTTGCACACAAGTTACGCAGCTTCCTGACCCTGCTTGGTGTCATCATAGGTGTCGCTTCCGTCGTCCTGGTTGGTGCCGCCATTGAAGGATTGGGAAACTACGCTGAAGAAAGCACCTCCAAGGCATTCGGTAGCGAAACTTATCTTGTCGCACAAATCGCCAATGTCGGTCGGATGACCCGCAAAGAGCGTGCTGATAAACTTCGTCGCAATCGCCAGCTTCGTAACGAAGATTTAGACTACCTGGTAACTTCCACTGGCGATGAAGTCCTGTATAGCGCCTATCGCAACCAGGCTGACGATCTAAAGCACGGTAATCAAACCATGGAAGCGGCAAGCATTTTGGGAGTCTCCGCCAATATCGCTGAAATTCGCGACCTTGTAGTGGTTGAGGGGCGGTTTTTTACCGAACAGGAAGAACAGGCTCGCCAACAGGTTGCAGTTATTGGCCAGGATGTTGTGACCGAACTTTTCCCAGCCGTTGTTCCAATCGGCCAAACCATTACGATTCGTGGTTTCATCTTCACTGTTGTGGGCGTTCAGGAAAAGCTTGGCTCCGCCGATGGCCGATCCCAGGACAATTCCTTCTACATCCCAGCCACTGTATTCAATCGCATTTACGGACCACCAAAAAGCCTTTCCATTTTTGCGCGACCCAAAGCTAAATCCGGGCTCACCTTGGCCGAATCACTTGACCTGTCCCGTGTTGCCTTGCGTACTCGCTTCAAAGCCCGACCAGGCGCAGAAGATCCGTTCGATACACTCACTCCCGACGCAATTCGCGCGTTTGTCGATTCTATTCTTGGCCTAGTCAAAGCGATTGTCATTCCAGTTACAGCAATCTCACTGATCGTCGGTGGCATTGTAGTGATGAACATTATGTTAGTAAGTGTCACGGAACGAACACGGGAAATCGGCTTACGCAAAGCCCTGGGTGCACGGCGCGGCGATATCATGCTGCAGTTCCTGATTGAGTCGGTGATGATGTCAGCCATGGGCGGATTGATGGGACTAAGTTTGGGGGCCGGGGTGGCGTATGCCTTATCCTTTGCTTTTGGGCTAAAACTGGGTGTTTCTGTCGTATATGTAGTTTTGGCGATTGTGGTTTCTTCGGTGGTGGGGATCCTATCAGGCTGGTACCCTGCCAGCAGGGCTGCAAA
>JAYWBH010000299.1:0-5845 GCA_043781815.1 Bryobacterales bacterium
AAGTGGTTCCATATCCAGTGAATTCGGCAATCACACTTTGTCCCGGTTTCAATTCTGAGTTGTAACTAATCTGCTTGCCATTCGATTCGGCAATTCCGCCTTGAAATGCCCTTACTGGTTTCAGCTCGAAAGGGAACGTCACGTTCGATGCAGGTCCGGTGGGCTGGCCATCCATCACAAAGAAGTTGTGATTGTACTGCGTCGTTTCAATGCGCTTTTTCCCGGTGTTTTTCAGGGAATGCTCAATCACCATCTTCGGCGAATCAGCCATCAAGCGGATGGTTTTTGTATAGCGATATGCGTATCCCTTGCCGTCGCGCAGTTGATGCGTAAACGAAATCCAATTGTTCCCATGCTTCACCGTCCACTTGCCAGGATCGACAATTTCGTAAGTCTTGAAGGTCTGATAGGGTTTATCGTCTGGTCTACGAACCACTCCTGCGCCAATGCGGATAAACGTGTCTCCTGACTTTGCCTCGTCGAAGCCCAGCCCCGCTTCTTTGGTTCGAAACTCTTCCACGGGCCCCATGATTGCGTCATGCAATTTGGGATCGTATTTATCGAACCACTTCCCGAAGTACTCGTGGTTGGCCGTGCGCAAGCTGTAAATCTGGCCCGACCAATCGAAGCGGGTGCCCTGGTAATATCCTGTCTTGGCATCGGGCAAATAGAATTTTGCGGTAATTGCTCTGTTGGATATGACGGCTGATGGCGGTTCCTGTCCATTCATCAAACCGGCTGTCGCCAAAATCGTCAGCAGTGCTTTATTTATTTTTGAAGCGTTCATCAATTTCCACCTGATATCCGGTCACCAATTTATTGGTCTCATTGGCCATGCCAACAACGGCCATTAGTTCGCCAAACATTTCGTTGGTCATGCCACCTTTTCGGGCGGCGGCCGTGTGCGACGCAATGCAATACCCGCACTGATTAGTGACGCTCACGGCAATGTAGAGCATCTCTTTTGTCAGCGGATCCAGCGTTCCACCGGGACCCATAATTTGCTTAATGCTTTCCCAAGTTCGGCGCAACGTGACAGGGTCATGCGCCAGATCTTTCCAAAAGTTATTGATGTAATCCGTTTGCCGGATTGCCATGATGTCGTCATAAACTTGCCGGACTTCAGGCGTTGCGTCAACATATTCAATCATGGATTGGCTCCTGTTATAGACGTGGCTGTGGTGGCTTCATCACCGTCCATGCGGCAATACCCTGATGCTTCATCGCTCGCTTATAAACTTTATCGGAACTGGTCACATAGAGCGTCTTCATATCTGGCCCGCCAAACACCACGTTCGATAACCATGCGGCTTGCGGCTTGTTGATGATAGCAACTACGCGCCCCGGCGCATCGCACACTTGGATTCCCAATTCGGTGGCTACATATAGATACGATTCGGTATCCATGGTCATTCCATCCCCCTTCGATTCTCCGCTTTCGTCAGATGTCTCCAGTCGATGAAACGGCACCCCGTTGATCAACGAACCATCCAGTTGAATTTGAAACGACCAAACCCACTTGCCGCGCATGTCCACCACGTTGAGCATGGTTTGATCTGGCGTCAATTGGATTCCATTCGGGAAACTAATTCCTTCATGCACTACCCGCTTGGCACCCTTGGCATCAATGAACCAGACACGCTTGGTAGGAGGCTCAGTAAAATAGATTTCGCCTTTCGCGGTAATGGCAAGGTCGTTGGAATTCACGCCTTCTGCTATTACTGTTTCCTTCCCGCTCATATCAAATGCCACAATCTGTTTGCGACCATTTTGACAGCCGTAGAGCCGTCCATCGGGTCCAAACTTCAAACCGTTGGTGCCGCCTGTATCCTCTTTGAATAAAGTTACCTTGCCATCCAGCCCAATCTTGTGGATCTGGTTTTTGCGGATATCGGTGAAATAAACCTCACCCTGTTTGTTCACTGCTGGACCTTCCGTGAACTGGTGCCCAGAGGATACCAGCTCCCAATCCTTTTCCGGGTCAATGATCTCCATCACATATTGCCGAGGACTGGCTTTTTTGGATCGCACAATGGGCTTGGGATAATCGCGCCACAACCAACGCAACGCATCGGGCATAATGGCACCGCCTTGCTTCATATTGTGGCCTTCGGTGCCAATCGTAAAAGTTGAATCGTAACCGGCATATTGCAAAGCGGAGTACATATCTTCGTTGGCGATAAACCAATTGCCGCCATAAATGTTCTGATCGTTTTTGCCGTCCTGAAGATAAACCCGCAGTGGTTTTGGTTCCGTCTTGCGGATCATGGAACTCAGAATCTGCCCACCGCGCAGGTTGGTATAGCTGCCGATAAAGCTGAGCACGCGATGGAAGGAATCAGGACGCTGCCAAGCCGCTACGAATGCAGCAATGCCTCCAGAACTGCCGCCAACAAGGGCGAAATCGTTAGGATCTTTGGACAGGTTGTATGACTTTCTGACTTCAGGCAAAATTTCTTCCAGCAGAAAGCGAGCATACAGGTCGGAAACGGCATCGTATTCAAAACTGCGGTTGTAACGCCCCTGGGCCTGATCACTGGTGGCGGGCATTACTCCCGGATTGATAAAAATTCCGATAGTGGCAGGCATTTCGCCCTTGTGAATCAGATTGTCAAAAACAATGGGAATGCGCGATTGGCCGGTCTCGCCAATATAGCCTCCACCATCCTGGAAAATCATTACCGGTGCCGGTTTATCAGCCTTGTATTGCGACGGCACGTAGATCCAGTAATCGCGCACAGTGCCTGGATACAGCTTCGACGTGGTCCATTTATAGGCAGTCACCACGCCGCGTGGAACGTTGGGCTGACGCTGAGAATCAGGGCCCAAAGTGTACTCTTCAGCGGAGGCTAAAACGCCCAGCAGCAGGATAGTAAAAAGTGTTCGTCGTGTCATTAGGAAACTCACATGCTATCGCAGCTAGTGGTGCCGTTGCGCGTTCGTTGTAAAATAGAAGCTACCTAATGGCCAACGTAACAATCACCAGTCCGCAAACATTAAGTGGCGGATTCGCCACCACTGCCGCAATGTACGATACCCCAATCAGGGAATCGGCTCGCACTAAAAATGGAGTAAAGCTGATTCCAATTAATTTGGAAGGCGAATTGATCAGTGCACTGAAAGACGCCTACTACGGCTATTGCTACAGCCCTGTATCCCGTGAGACGGGACTGTTTGCCAAGCCCGCTTTCCTGGGTTTTGAAGTGCATCGCATTCCCAATGGCGATGCCGTTATTGTTGGGTTTGCCAACGCCGATGCGGTGAAAGCGATGGAGGCAGGTACACAATCTTTGTCTCTGGATTTGTATCCCGTGGAAACCAATGAGGCAACCGAATTCGTTCAGGTGCTGCGTTCGCGAATCACCAATTCCAAGTCGCTCGACCGGCAACATTTCAATAAGCTTGTGCTGACTGTTAGCGGACTTTAGTTCCTATTTTGTTGAACGAACGAAAGTAAATGGGCCTTTCCCACTGTAGATCAACTGGCAATCGGATATACTTGCATTCGCATGACAAGCCTTCCGTATTCGCTCAGAGCTCCGCTACTGGGCATCCTTTCTTTACTGACTCTTTCTGCTGCAGTTGAAAATCATATCGTCTATCGCCAGCCTGGCCGTTACGGCGGATGGCCCGCCAACCATCACATCTGGTCTTGGGGAAATGAAGTGGTGGTCGGCTTTGAGGCTGGCTATTTCAAATTTTCTGAGACCAACCACGCCATTGATTTCAATAAGCCTGCCGAGCATCTGCTGGCCCGCAGCCTTGACGGCGGCGTTACGTGGACCTCGGAGAAGCCCCAAGGCTTGAAGCCTCCTCCGGGATTGAAGCAGGCTGGTGTGGCAACGGAATCCGATGGCAACCCGGTGACTCAATTGAAAACCGCCATCAATTTTCTGGATCCGAATTTTGCGTTCACCGCTCGTATGGCAGACATCCACGTTGGGCCGTCGCGCTTTGCCTATTCATATGATCGCGGCAAGACCTGGAACGGCCCGTTTCTACTTCCCGATTTCGGAACCAAAGGCATTGCCGCCCGCACCGATTACATTGTGGATGGGGTCAACACGATGACCATTTTTCTGACAGCGGCCAAGTCTAATTCCAAGGAAGGCCGTGTGTTGTGTGCCCGCACAATTGATGGGGGTCGCACCTGGAAACAGCTTTCCTGGGTGACGCCGGAACCTGAAGGGATCGATTACGCCATCATGCCATCGTCCATTCGTCTATCGACAGATTCCATTCTGACGCTGGTCCGCTATCGCGATTTCATTGATTCTTTCCGCAGCGATGACAACGGCTCAAGTTGGCACAAAGTGAATCGTGTGGCGAATGAAATTGGCGGCAATCCGCCGATGCTGGTGAAGCTGCGTGACGGTCGGCTGGTGGTCACCTATGGATTTCGCAAAGCACCTTTTGGCATTCGTGCCCGCGTATCGGACGATGCTGGTGCTCATTGGGGCGAGGAAATTATTCTGCGATCAGACGCCGCCACCTGGGACCTGGGTTATACGCGCACGGTGCAGCGCCCCGATGGTCGCATGCTCACCGTTTACTATTACAACGACGCCACCGATAAAGAGCGGTTCATCGGATCAACCATTTGGGATGTGCCCGCGTCGAACTATGCAACCGCACCCATGCTGCAAAGCGAAATTATCTTTCCGATGGAGCATTGGCACAATCATTCTTCGTCAATTGTAGAGTTGCCAAATGGTGATTTGCTGGCTTGTTGGTTTCATGGATCAGGCGAGCGCACGGCTGACGACGTGGTGATCATGGCATCGCGGAAGCCCCGTTCTACAGGGGTTTGGACCAAACCGTTTCTGCTGGCGGACACTCCAAACTATCCTGATACCAATCCAGTTTTATACGTCGATAAGCGAACGCGGCTGTGGTTATTTTGGCCGGTGATCCTTGCGCACAAGTGGGAATCGGCATTGATGAAGTTCAAGGTGTCGGCAGATTACATGCAGCCTGATGGTCCACCGGTGTGGCACAGGTCGGATAATCTTTTGTTGGCTCCTAAGAATATGGGGCTACGTGTCGAACAGTGGTTGGGTAAAAATGACAGTCCCAAAGCGAAGAAGTTATTGGAACTGGCGAAGGACGAACAGTTCAGCCGCTTGGGTTGGTTTACACGCACACATCCAGTGGAATTGCCCACCGGGCGTATGTTGGTGCCGCTTTATTCTGATGGCTATTCAATGTCATTGATGGGCATCAGTGACGATGGTGGTGACACCTGGACGGCCAGCGAGCCGATTGTTGGCGACGGCAACATTCAGCCTGCGGTGTTGCGCAAAACCAACGGAGACCTGGTCGCCTACATGCGCGATAACGGACCACCGCCGCAACGCGTCCATCGAAGTGAATCAAAGGATCAGGGATTGACCTGGACGCCGACAGTGGATACGGATTTACCGAATCCTGGTTCCAGCGTGGAGACGATTCAAACCAGGGAAGGGTACTGGGTGATGGTGGGCAACGATACAGAACGTGGGCGACATTCCCTGCTGGTGCGCGTATCGACGGACGAAGGTAAGACGTGGAAATGGCAAAAGCATTTGGAACTGGGGGCAGTGGGGTCGGGGTCGTTCCACTATCCTTCGGCGATTCAAGCGGCCGATGGAACGATTCATGTGACGTATAGCGTGTTCAACAATGATCCAAAAGCGGGCGAGGAGCGCAAGACGATTAAGCACGCCAGGTTCAATTGGCAATGGGTGCAGCAGCCGTAAGGGTTGGTTATCGGCGTCCATCTGCGGCCATTTATCTCGGCCGGTAGAGTAGGAGGGGACCAAAGTGCCCCTCCCCTCGTCGAACCGGACGTGCAGATTTCCCGCAT
>JAYWBH010000300.1:0-5815 GCA_043781815.1 Bryobacterales bacterium
CCGAACGTTTAACCCAACTCGAACCGCGCGTGAAGAACCGGGCGATATGTTGTTGTTTCCATCGGCGTTGATGAAGTATTTCCTATCCAACACATTCTCTGCATTCACCTGAAGTCGCATTTTCTCCGTCAATGCATAGAACACCGCAGCGTCTACGCGAGTATAGCCGGGTAAGGTAACGGTATTGTCAATGGCCGCGAACATGTCGGATCGGTTCACGATTCCCAAACCAGCTCCCAGTCTGGAACGAAGCTGAAAGTTGTTCCACAATGAAAATGTATTGTGCGGCACTTGGCCTACTTGCGCACCTGTTCGAGCAGCGGTGGTTGCACTGCCGATGTAGGCATCCTGAAACGCATAGCCCCCGGCGATTTTCCACCAGCGGGTGATGCTGCCGTTGGCACCAATCTCAACACCATTGGTCCTTGTGCTGCCTGTTTGCAGAATTCGTGTAGGGTCATTCGGATCGGTGGCTCGCGTGTTCGTCCTGTCCAAGCGGTAGATAGCGGTAGTAAGTGACACCGCCCGCGCCAAGTCCCACTTAATGCCAGTTTCGTAATTGATGAACTTTTCTGGCTTCACCTGCTGAGTGACTGTTGTAAGTGAAGAAAATTGATCGCCAGAACTTGGTAAGTAAGACACGCTGTAGTTAGCGTAGATCGAAACAGGCGTTACGGGCTTGAATACAATCCCTGCGCGGGGGGAAAGCAGATTGTCTATCCGCCGAATCTTATCAGTCGTCCGATTGTTCAGGTACTGCAAGTCAAAGTGGTCGAACCGCAAGCCAGCGATCACTTGGACATACTTCGAGAGTTGAACCTGATCCTGAATATAGGTAGCACCCAGGTTGGTGCGCAAGTGGTTATCGGCATCAGTTGCACTTTGCCGATAGGTGATAGGCGTGGATAAGACCGGGTTGCTATACGGGGCATTCAAGGAAGTCGTCGTGTTGTTGAAGTAACCTGTATTGCGGACATTATCTGTAAGTTGACGACCAACTTCTGCACCCGCCAGCAGGGTATGTTGAATTGGTCCACTGGCAATTGTGTAAGTAAGATCGGTTTGATTGAAAAGGTTCAGTCGGGCAGTGGCATTGTTGTAAGCAGAAAAGGCAACTTGCGATTTGTCAGCAGTCACCGCCCCAGGCACGTAGTTCTGATAACCCCTATCATAGCCAGCCATCTGGGTGCGATTTGTGATATTCAAACGACCCCGTTGATGCTCAATCTTGGCCGACCCAAGGTCTACACGCGCCCTGACGTGGCTATCGTTCGGATTTCCGAAAAACGTGGAAATGGGCCCATCCACGGGCACACCTTGAAATGAGGGCACCCCGCGATCCGCCACACGAGTATCCCCAAAGTGTTCAAATCCTAAAACGATTTTCGTTTGTTCATTGGCCCGAATTGTCAAAGTTGGGCTGATTCCGTAACGTTCCAGATTGACGTATTTGCGGAAGCTATCTGAATTTTCGTACATCCCGTTGATGCGCAGGGCCACGCGCTCTCCAAGAGGCTGATCGAAATCGGCAGCGACGCGCTTATTGCCGAATGACCCACCTTGTAAGTTGATTTCCCGCAGAGGCTGGAACGCGGCTTCCTTAGTTACACGGTTAATTACACCCCCGCCACCGCCGCGCCCGAAGATCATGGCATTCGGACCTTTCAACGCTTCCACCCGATCCAGATTATAAAGGTCACGGTAATACTGCACGTCATCTCGCACGCCGTTGACAAAAAAGTCAGCCGAAGAATTGTTCCCACGGATCACCACTTGGTCGCGATTATTTTCGCCTTGATGCGCAGTGATGCCGGGCACGTAGCGCACCACATCGGCAATGCTCATCATCATTTGATCGCGAATCTGTTGTTGGGTGACTACGGAAATGGATTGCGGAACGTCGCGCAGTGGCGTCATGGTTTTGGTGGCGGTATTGGTTTCAGCAATCAGGTAACCGGTGCTTTCTGTAACTGTCACGCTGACCAACACAGGGGCCACGGGCAGAATCATTTCCAGAGAAGTTGAGGCATCCTGCGGAAATTGAACGGAACGAGTCACATCTACAAAACCATCTTTCCTGGCGCGGACCGTGTAGCGACCCGCCTGCACGATGACAACGAACTCACCAGTGCGCGCCGACATTACCACGGGACCACTCGCCCCCTGCTCAGCAAGAATGGTCACTTGCGCGCCTTCTATGGGGGACTTGGTGGCATCCAGAATTTTTCCTTGCAGTGTAAATCGCGTAGGTTGCGCCAATGCGTTGCCCGCAAGGAATGCGAAATAAGCAATTGTAGAAAGCTTGGTCATGAAAGGTTTTGATCTCCATACAAAACCCTCAGCCGCGCTCTACAATTAAAGAGTCGTCAGCTTTTGGGTTGTCGATAGGCAGGTCTCCGCAGTGCTTCGCCAAAAGGTTGCTGCGGAGATCTGAGTTAATAATTGAGCCTATTTAATAAAGGCATGCACAGGAAATACTCACATTTTCTGTAGTTGAAAGTCAGCCGAAATTCGATGTCGGACTCTTTTAGTCCATAATAAAATCCCGAACCATTTTTGTCAAGAAGTTTTTGCAATTGAGTTGCAAGTGGCCAAATCCCTGTTTTCCGTTACACTATTGAAATGCGCAATAGCTTGCTCGTTTTATTGGCCGCTGGGGCTGTTTTCGGACAGGGATCGGACATTGCCGGAACACGGATCCGTCCACACGTTAAATTCCTGTCGAGCGACCTTCTGGAAGGCAGAGGCGTTGGGACGCGCGGTGGGGAGTTGGCCGCAGCATACATCGCCTCGCAATTTGAAAGCGCCGGTTTGAAACCAGCAGGGGATAACGGCACCTTTTTCCAACGGGTGTCCTTAGTCGGCGTTGACCCACTGGATACTTCAACGCTATCCGCCTCTGCAGGTAGCAAGGAAATTCGATTCCGATGGCTGGAAGATTTCGTCGGCAGTTCCCAACAACAAAAGACGGTGGCACCCTTCGATGCGGAAGCCGTCTTCGTGGGGCATGGCATCACCGCACCTGAATTCGGATGGGCTGATTATGATGGCGTTGATGTGAAAGGCAAGGTGGTAGTGTTGTTCACCAATGAGCCCCCCTCCGATGACGAAAAGTTCTTTGAAGGCAAGGCCCTCACTTACTATGGGCGTTGGAGTTATAAGTACGAAGAAGCAACCCGGCAAGGAGCAATAGCATGTATCATTTTGCACACTACGCCAACTGCTGGTTATAACTGGAGCGTAGTGCGCGGATCTTGGGGCAAGGAAGATCCGCAGGTGAAACTAAATCCCGATGAACAGGCATTAGCGTTAGCCGGGTGGGTTACTGAAGTCGGTGCAACCCAGTTACTCGGCTTAGCTGGCAAAAATGTAGCGCAGTTACTGGAAGCAGCCAATACCAAGGGTTTCAAGGCATTTTCATTGGGCTTCCGAGTTAAGGGCACGGTAAACTCAAAGATCCGTGCGATTGAAACGTCCAACGTCGCGGGCATAGTACCAGGTAGCGATGTTGCACTTACAAAAGAGTCAGTTATTTTTTCAGCGCATTGGGACCACTTAGGCATCAGTGTCCCGGTGAATGGCGATAGTATCTACAACGGTGCGGTAGACAATGCATCAGGAGTGGCCATGTTACTTGAGATGGCTCGAGCCTGGTCGACCTTGGCGCGTAAGCCGAAGCGGAGTGCACTGTTCCTGGCAGTAACTGCCGAAGAGAGCGGATTACGAGGTGCTTTGTACTATGCCAAGCATCCACTGCTACCCACCGAAAAGACGTTGCTGAATCTAAACTTCGATAGCTTCTATCCTTTCGGACGGGTGAAAGACGTAGTGGTCACCGGCGCTGAGAAAACCAAATTTTTCCCACAAGTGCAGGAGACCGCTAAACGATTTAATTTAAAGATCACACCAGATCCGGAACCAGAACAAGGGCACTACTTCCGTTCCGATCATTTCGCATTTGCCAAGGTGGGGATCCCGGCATTTTCAATCAACATGGGCAACGAATATGAAGGCAAACCCGCCAACTTTGGAAGCACAGTTTTTGCCGAGTATAACGAGAAGAATTACCACAATCCGTCAGATGAGTATAAAGAAGATTGGGACTTTGCAGGCATTGAACAGATGGCTCGGTTCGGGTTTACGATTGGGTTGAATGTGGCGAATCGGTAACGATGGAAAGTCAAAAGTGGGCAGAAACATCACTTAGAGTATTCAGCGATAGCCATTCGGTAGTTGCATTATCCAGGATTCTTGGATCGCCCACAGTCCACCACGACAAGGGGCAACCAATTGGCAAGCAGACTTCTGGAGTACATTCTATGTCAGCCTGGATGCTAGTTAGCCCAGAACTAGCCAATGATTTGAGAGCGCAATTATCTTGGATCCTCGATTTTATAGAGCCGCGACTCAGTGTGCTGCTGGAACTTAGTCTCACTTGTGAAATTGATATCTTCTGTGGATTTTCCTCCGAAAATGGACAGGGGGGTTGTACCTTTGATCATGCAGTTCTTGAACGTTTAGGGAAAATACCTTTCAGCCTAACCCTGGACCTTTATCCACCCACTCTCTAGTGCATGGTTCAGAAAGTTCTTCACAGAACGAATAAGGGAATTTTGGGATGATGTATCAGGTTGAAGATCATTAAGGGGGAATTTCACTCGATAGGCGACAACCTAAATGTCGAAGGATTTGTTCGTGAAGATTTCCGCAGAGGATGATTTCCCCATATTGATTGAATTAGTGACTGGCGCGACTGTCCCATCAGCCGATGTCGACTTGGCGCGCGATGTCGTAGCTGGTGACCGGAAAGCTGCGGCTGAGTTCGTAGAACGCTTTTCAGATCCTGTGGCAAAGTATCTGCGCTCCCGTTTAACCCCTCGCATTGACCTTGTGGACGACCTGACGCAAGAAGTATTTCTTGGTGCATGGCAAGGCTTGAAAGGCTTTCGCGGCGGGTCCTCATTGAAGTCCTGGATGCTGGGGATCGCGCGGCATAAAGTGGAAGATTACTATCGCAAGCAATTGCGCGAAGCGCTGCAGGAGTTGCCGGAAGATAGAGAAATCCCTGAACCGCGGCTGGGTGCAGACATTCTGATGGACCGCCAACGACAGAGTTCCTGGACCTGGGAAATATTGGCTGAACTGCCAGATCATTACGGGTTGGCGTTGCGCTGGCGCTACTGGGAACAGCGCAGTGCCAGTGAGATGGGGCAATTGACCGGGTCCACAGAGAAGGCAGTGGAACGGCTTTTAAGCCGCGCACGAGAGCAGTTTCGTTCCAAATGGCGAGAACGTGAGGAGGGAAAATGATGGCTGAAACTAACGAATTTCCCGATGATCTTTGGGAGCAATGCTCTGATGTGGAGCTGCCCGGCGCTTCCTCCCGTATGAAATCACGGCTGTATTCCCGCCTGGTGGCCACCATGGAAAATAGTGGTCCGCTGGTTCAACTATCGGAAACCAAGGCCCAGGGTCGTGGCCTGTGCGTGTTTGAACAGATCATGGAAGTGGTGCCATTTAAGGCAGTGCAGCAGTTCCACTATTGCAATGTCTGCCATGCTCGGGTGTTGGGTGAACAAGTGGAGAATGCTCCGGTATTCTGGCCCAACTGCCCCTATGCTGAATTTCAAAGCTAATGTTTTGTTATAAACGTTCCTACCGGTAAACTGGCAGGCTGAATGCCTAATGCCGCATAGTTGCCTGAAATCGGACAGCTTCAAGTGTGAAGCGAAGCCATCAGGTTTTTGAAAGACCGCTCCCTCGCGGTCACGGCTCTGTAGAATCAGTCCGTTACCGAGCCGTGACCGCGAGGGAG
>JAYWBH010000301.1:0-5780 GCA_043781815.1 Bryobacterales bacterium
GTGAGCGCAGACCACTTCACACGCGACGTTGCTTACGGGTTCGCCATCGGTTACGAAGAAGCATTAAAACTGAAAGAAGAGTATGGATGCGCCATTTTAGGATTGACTGCGGACAATACTCTAATTGAGATTCCTTCGGCAGCGGGTCGGCCTCAGCGTGAAGCAACGCGTCGACAATTGAACGAGATTTTGGAAGCCCGCGCTGAAGAAATGTTCCTGTATATTCGCAAAGAAATTGAACAAGCAGGAATGGAGCGGTCGCTGATGGAAGGCGTCATTTTGTCTGGCGGCGGGGCCATGCTCAACGGGATGTGCGACATGGCTGAACGGGTTTTGAATTGCCCGGCACACAATGGCTTGGCAATAGGAATTCAGGATTGGCCGGAAGAGTTAGACGTCCCGGCATGGACCACTGCAGCGGGCCTGGCCATGTATTCCGGTCGATTGAAGCAACATAAAGATCAGCGCCGGAAGTCACCGGGGCTACTAAGTTTAGTGATGCGTTAATAAGGAGCACCCATGGCTTTTGGAGATTCCAAACTGGACGACTTAAAATTTTCGATTGACGAAGAAACCGAGCCGATGGGCACCAAGATGAAAGTGCTGGGCGTTGGCGGTGGCGGCTCAAATGCTGTTGCACGCATGCTGACCGCAGGTCTGACGGGCGTGGAATTCTTCATCCTGAACACGGATCAGCAAGCGCTGGACAACTCCCCTGTGCCCATGAAATTGAGCTTGGGTGCAAAGCTAACTAAAGGCTTGGGCGCTGGGTCCGATCCGGAAATGGGCAAGCAGGCGGCGCTTGAAGATACGGGGAAAATTGTGGAAGCACTGGAAGGTGCGGACCTCGTTTTTGTGACCGCCTGCCTGGGTGGCGGCACAGGAACCGGGGCGGCCCCGATTGTTGCATCACTAGCCAAAGAGTTGGGCGCTCTGACGGTAGCCGTTGTGACCAAACCATTTTCGTTTGAAGGTCCAAAGCGGATGAAGCAGGCCGAGCGTGGACTGGCTGAGCTAGCAGCAACAGTGGATACCATCATTTCCATTCCCAACGATAAGCTGCTGGGGCTGGCACCTAAAGGAACTTCATTTCTGGAAGCATTTCAGACCGCTGACGATGTTCTTCGGCAAGCGGTGCAAGGCATTGCTGACATCATTACAACTCCTGGTTTGATCAATCGCGATTTTTCGGATATTCGCGCCATCATGCAGGGCATGGGTTATGCCATGATGGGCACGGCCACCGCTAAAGGTGAGAACGCTGTGATTGAAGCCGCCAAGAAAGCAATCAGTTGCGATCTTCTGGAAGAAGGCGGCGTGCGCGGGGCCAAGGGCATTTTGATTAACATCACGGCATCGCAGCATTTGAGTTTGCATGAAGTAAGCGAGGCCTGTAACCTGATTCGCGCTGCGGCGGAAAACGAAGATGTCCAAATTAACTTTGGCGTGGTGTTGAAAGAAGGTGTGGAACAGGAAGCCAAGATCACCGTAATTGCCACAGGCTTTGAACGTTCGAACTTGCCTGTTGTGGATCGGCGTGCGGCTGCCAGCGTGACTCGCGTCCAACCGGTTAGTAATCCTGTAATTGAACGCGTGGTGGTGACACGACCAGCGATTGTGGAAGTGGAACCGATGCCCATAGTGGTGGCAGCACCAACACCTCCGCCGCTTCCGCCGACCCCGGAACCAATTGTTGAAGCGATGCCCGAATGGATTCCAGAGGAACCGGTAGTCGCTGCTATGCCGATCGTGGAAGCGCCACCGCCGCCACTCCCTGCTGCACCGCCTCAAGCAGCGGTTCCTGCTGCGGGAGCGGCTCCAACTGCAGAGGAAGAATTGGAGATGCCTGCGTTTCTGCGCCGGGAACGACGTCTGTTCCGATAGGCTATTTTTTCTGGCAGCGTGGGCACAAATGGGTTCCACGCTGCGCAACTACAATTCGCTCAATGGGTGAACTACACGTCGGACATGGTTCGTCCTTCTTCCCATAAACAAGGTGTTGATTCTGAAACGACCCCTGCCGACCGGCACTATCCACGTAGTCTGAAATTGATGATCCACCAGCGGTGATGGAAGCTTCGAGCACTTCCACGATTACTCTATGCAATCGTCGTAAACGTTCCGGTTTTAAGCCATCGGCAAAAGCCAGGGGGTGGATTCCAGCTCGAAACAGAGTTTCATCCACATAAATATTTCCCAACCCACGCAAGAAATTCTGATTGAGTAGCAGCGGCTTGATGCGCGTGTGACGATTGCGAGTTCGTTGCAAAAAGTCGTCGACAGAAATCTCTAACGGATCGGGTCCAAGCGCGACAATGTGTGGTGGCAGTTCGCGACCAAACTCAATGCGGCCAAACATGCGGATATCGTCGTACAGAACCACCCCCTGATCCAGCGTGAAAATGGCCCGTGTATGTTTGCCAGGAAGAGCGTTGGTTAGCAGTTTTCCAGTCATGCCCAGATGAACCAGCAGCATCCCTTGGTCCAGTTGCAGCAGGATGTTCTTGCCGCAACGGTTGACGGTTTCAATGCGCATACCGTTCACTTGCGGTTCCGGCTTGCTGGCTAGAATCAAGGGGGTGAAGAATCGAGCTTCGGAAATGATTCGACCCACAACAAAGGGTCGTAACGTGCGGACAACCGTTTCCACCTCGGGCAGTTCAGGCATAGCTAGACTTCCACAAAGATTTCATTGCCGTGGACTTCTACTTTGAAAACTGCAATGGAAATGGATGGGGAAAAATCACTGATGCCGGTCTTAATATTGAAACCCCAGGAATGCCAGGGGCACACGGCAACGTCGTCGTGAAGCGCACCAGAAGCAATCGGCCCGCCAGCGTGTGGGCAAGTGCCGTCAATCGCGCAGATGTTCCCGTTGTTATTGCAAAGCACAATTGCCTGAGCACCAAGGTCAATCTCCTTCATTTTTCCAGGAGGAACTTCGGATAGCTCAGCAACTTTGACCAAAGGCATACTACAATAACCTACCATGCGAGCTTTGCTTTTTCCTTTGCTATTCGTGCTTGTGGTTGCCGGTTGTTCCAGAAGTGATAAGAAGATTATTGGCGTTGTGCCCAAGGGGGCAAACCACATTTTCTGGCAAACTGTTCACGCTGGAGCACTGAAAGCTGGGGCTGAACATGGGTTCGAAATTGAGTGGAATGCTCCGACGCTGGAAATTGATTCCAGTCGTCAAATTGAAATTGTGGAAGCCATGATAAACAAGCACGTGGCTGGCATTGCGCTTGCCCCGGTGGATAGTAAAGCTCTTGTCAGTGTGGTGGAACGTGCTGCGGCCGCAGGTATTCCGGTTGCTATTTTTGATTCGGCATTGGATAGCCCAAAGAAAATTAGTTTCGTGGCTACGAATAACGAAGAAGGTGGCCGGATGGCGGCCAGGCGCTTGGCTGAAGTGATCGGCAGGAAAGGCAAGGTGGCAGTGATTGGATTCATGCCAGGCAGTGCCAGCACTATGGAGCGCGAACATGGATTTCAAGATGAGATACGCAAAAACTTTCCAGAAGTGAATGTGGTGGCCATGCAATTTGGAATGGCCGACCGTGCAAAGTCGATGGCTGCCACAGAGAATGTGCTTACCGCGCATCCTGATTTAGCCGGGCTGTTTGCCGACAATGAATCCAGCCTTGCGGGCACAGTGCAGGCCTTGAAAGTGCGTGGAGCAAAGAATGTGAAGTTAGTTGGGTTTGATGCAAGCGACCAACTAATTGCCGATTTGAAAGCCGGGTTCATTGATTCGCTAGTGGTCCAAAATCCTTTTCGGATGGGCTATGAAGCAACGCATGCGATTGGTCAAAAGCTGAGTGGGCAAACGCCAGTTGCATTGATAGACAGTGGGGCAACGCTTGTGAAGCGCGAGGATCTGGAGAAGCCTGAAGTGAAGGAGCTGCTGTTTCCAGATTTATCAAAGTACATCAAAGTGCAGGGGCACTAGCTAGTCTGATTTATACAGCGCTGTGAGTGACATGGGCACTCGATGTGCCACCAATCTGGCCACCGCGCGCAGGATTCCAACTTCGTTACCCATACCTTTTGAATCGCAAGGAACGGTAACGTGCGGCTTGCCTTTCAAAATCTTTTCAATCCAGGTGCAGCAGTTGCGGCGTCCACCCATTTCAAGAAACACGCGAGCTCCATTGGCGTGGACCTTGCGCACTAATCTGGGGAAATCCACTACTTTGCAGTAAGCATCGGCAATGGCCTGACTCAACAAGTCGCGACGAAGTTCCAGCGGTGCGTAGGTTGCCGATGAGAAGAAATCGATGCCGGGAACAGCAACGGTAGTAAGGTCATGGATCTTGGCAAACTCTGCGCGTTCGCTATGCACGGCATTGCAATGAATGGTGAGGTTCACGGGAATTTCAATCGCCGGACCGAGCTTGGCAAGCACACGTTGGCAGGCCTCTGGTTCGCCACCCAGGACCACTTCTTCCGGTGTATTTATCACTGAAACGTAAACACGTGTTTCCGTTTTAATGGCTTCAAACGCTTCCACCATAGTGGCTCGCACGGTATACGATTTCCATCGCACTGGCTCACCGTCAGGCAGGCCCCAATGAGCGCGGATTGCATCCATGGGCCCGTGCAGACGGGTGCGGAACGTCGGGGAAGTGTCCAGGTGTTCGGTGAGACAAGCAGGCTCCGGCCAAACGCCCAATGCGGCTAGCATCATCGGTTCCCCAAAGCTGTACCCCATGGCGTTATTCGGACGAACCTTGAAGACGTCGCGCAACATCATGGTGAAGAGGAGTGCAGTGCTGATGGCTACTTCACCGACGCCGACAATGTCCCGATAAAAGCTGCTTTCATCGGACTTCTGGCGTGGATAGATTTCGTTGACGTGAAGGTATCGGGCGGCCTGGTTCTGCGAGACTTCTTCGAACTGATACAGCAGTGGTGGAGCCAAGGCGAAGAGATCGGATCCGATTCCCAGGTAGGGGCTGCCCACTCCCGGGTAGACGAAAGCGACGCCTTCTTTCCCTAATGGATTGGCTGCAAAATAGCTGCCTGCGGGGGTCTTCACGTCGCCACCAGTGGCGAATGCTTGAGGCAGACCGCGTCGCATACTTTCAATTTCCTTGCGCAACCCAGACGCATCGCGGGCCACCAATGCTAAGCCGAACGTGGCGTCTGATTGATAGGTGGTGTGCCATTGCCTGGACAGTTCATCGAAGTCTGTGGATGCTGTTAACCGCTGCTCCAACTGCCCGAGTTGAGCGAGCAGTTCTGCTTGATCCGGTGCGCCAATTGGGAACAACTTTGTTGACCGCCACGGAAATGTAGATTGGGGAAGAGGAGCCGGAAGGCCTGTCCCCATGTGACTTGAAGCTAATTCAGTGAGCAGGTATCGCGACCCATCGTCAAGAGATACGAGTGCCCGACGGGGAGAGTTCCCTAACCAAGGTCGTCTTGATGCGCGGTTCGCTGAAGCAGGCAGGAAGCGCAAATGCAACGCCACGGTTGCCAATTCCAAACTGTGGAATTCTTCGGCATCAGCAGTGTTTGCAGGCTCTGTGGAAAGAATAGCGTAGATGGAATCATGATCCTGCTGCGCCGCTGTAAATTCCTTGAAGGTAACATGGCCGATGGTTACAGGCTTACCTGCACTGCTGGCCAAAGCATCGGCAATTTGTTTGCCGTTGAGATGTTCAAAGTTTGTCCCTTCAAAGAGGGCTCGGGCAATGGATGGGATGTTGCCAAGACTGATAATCGCTACGTCGCGCACTGACTTTCAGTATACGGGAGAGCAGTTACCAGCTTGC
>JAYWBH010000302.1:0-16680 GCA_043781815.1 Bryobacterales bacterium
ACGATTCGTCACAAAAGTGGAATTCATCATGGAAAGCGCCTGCAGATCGGAACCATCGGGCCGCCGCTCATTTTCATCACGATCCCCACGGAAAAAGGCGTCCATTAAACCGGCAATGTCCCCGGAACGCAAATTGGGAGAAGGCAACTGCATGGCCCAATCCACTTTCAATAGTTTCTTCGGATCCGTAGAATCCACGCCGAAGGTATAGCTGGTGGGCAGCCCGGAAGTCTGGGCCACGGCGTCAATAATTTCTTCTGCCCACAGTCTACGAACCAGTTTGCGAGCATGCAATGGTTCCCACGACGGATTCCAAACACCGTCATAACGGGAGGACATCTGATAAGAGTCAGAGTTGACAATTTGACGTTGCAGCGCCTTCAAGTCGTAACCGGAGTTCACAAAATCCTGCGCAAGTTCCTTCAGCAGCTTCGCGTTGGAAGGTTGCAATGTCCACGGAGCAGGCGGAGGATTATCAGGATCTAACCTGGCCGGATCGAACATCTTTACCGGATCAACCAAGCCCCGCGAGAAGAATTCTTTCCACATATAGTTCACTGAAGCGCGGGCAAATTGGAAATCACTGGTGACCGCAGCGGCCGCCGCCTGTCGCAAATTAAGAGTCGAGGCAGGTACCGCCGCCGCTCCGCCAAAAGGATACTTCGGTATTACAGAATTTTGTGTCCCAACGGGTGCCCTGCTCGGACGATTTCCAGTAGTCGTGTTCAGCGCATAGGTTCGACCACGGGTTGACGTGACGTTCCAATAATAGGGTGAATTGTTCACCGTTGGATCAGGTCGCACCAGCGCCATGTTGGTAGGGGCGAAAAATGCCGACATACCCCACGCATCCATGCGCGTGGCACTTTTCCCCCACAAAGAAAGCGTGTCCAGATGACCCCGCCCGTTGTGGCACATCACGCAATTCAGTTGCGACATACCAAGAAAAGTTTCAGCAACATTGGAAGCCATCTGATCGTAAGTATCCTGCGCCGGGCCATTGATCACCCGACCCGCCAGAATCCAGTTCAATTCGCCCTGATCCCAACTGTTCCCGCCTTCCGCTGAAATCAATTCGCGGACCATCTGGTCATACGGCTTCTTCGTTACCAGAGCCGATTTAATGTAGTCGTAAAAAGCTTCTCTACCGTTGGCATAACGCACCAAACCGTTGAAAGTAACTCGTTCAGTATTCTTGAACTGATCGCCAAAGTATTGTGTCCACTTATCCACCCAGGCGTCGCTGGCAAGCAGTTCGTCAACGTAGTTGGCACGCTTGTCGGCGGACGAATCGGCTATAAATGCCTTCACCCGCGCCACTTGAGGAACCTTACCAGTAAGGTCTAGCGTCACCCGACGGATGAACTCGTAATCGTTGGACTTTGCCGCAGGTTGAATGTTCTGCGCTTTCAGCACTCCATAAATGTTGCTGTCAATAGTAGAACTGGAAGAACCAGTGGCTTGCTGACCATAAGTGCGGCTGCCGCCAGGCACGAAGTTGCTGACATCCGGTCCCGATGCCGAACCCATCTCACGCATCACGCTTTCAGTAAGAGTGCTCAGCGCAAACCGCTGTCGTCCCCGGGCGTTCAATCCGGCTTCAGAAAAAGCAGCCCGATCTTTACCGAAGTAGCTGCAATCGGCATGTTCCACAGCTAAAACGTCCTGATGATGCGCCGCTTGTCCCCAAACCGATAGCGACGCCACAACCCCGCCAATTATGAATAAAAATTTAGATTGCAAGTGCCTACTCCTCGTTAACGAATGCCTTTACTTGATTCTAAATCCCTGAACCCGGCAAACACCACAGAGTTTCGATCTTAATAAAAAATATCATTTCCCCTGTAACCTTTTAGGGATTTCACCTACGAGGTTGATTTTTGAGTGGGGAAACCGTTCCTACTTCTTCTTAATCGTCTCCCGACGAACCTTGGCCCAACCGTCTTTATTGATTTGACGACCCCGACCAATCGCCAAAGCGTCCTGTGGTACTGCATCCGTTACCACCGAACCGGCTGCAACATAGCCACCTGCTCCAATTTCCAAAGGGGCCACCAGAGTGGAGTTACTGCCCAGAAAAGCGCCTTCCCCAACCACCGTCCGATGCTTGTTCACCCCATCGTAGTTGCAGGTGATGGTCCCAGCACCCACATTCACCTTAGGACCAATGCTTGCATCCCCTAGATATGCCAAATGACCAGCCTTGGCCCCCTGCCCCATGTGCGTGTTTTTCAGCTCGACAAAATTGCCGATGTGAACGTTGGCCCCCACCTCATTATTCATCCTCAAACGGGCGAACGGACCCACGCTGGCCCCCAAACCAATTCGGCTATCGGCAATCAAACTATAAGGCTCCACTTTCACACCCGAACCCAGATGAGCATTTTGAAGGACACTCCCAGCACCAATCTGACAGTCTTCGCCAATCACTGTTTTCCCCAACAGCCTGACGTGAGATTCAACGATAGTATCGCGCGCCACCGTCACGTCGCCGTCAATGGTAACCGTATCCGGTCGTTCAATGGTGACGCCATCCAGCATCAGTTGTTTCACTTTGGCAGCGCGGAAAATGCGGTCCACTTCAGCCAGCTCCACGCGGGTATTGATTCCCAACAATTCATCGGCAACAGGCAGTTCAAACGGCTTCACCTGAAAGCCCTGTTCCCGCAGGATTTCAACAATGTCAGTCAGGTAGTATTCGCCCGCAGGATTGTTCGTCGAGATTTGACCAATATACTGCCACAATGTTTCCGCACGAAAGCAGAAGATGCCGGAATTGATTTCGTCTATTTTCAGTTGATCCGGGGTAGCCGCTTTCTGTTCCACAATGGCCGCCACATTCCCCTGATCATCACGCAGAATGCGGCCATAGCCGAAGGGGTCGGCAACGCGTGTGGTAAGAACGGTGGCTGCCGCACTAGACCCTACTTGGGACGCTATCAGGCGACGCACAGTATCGGCTGAAACCAGTGGAGCATCGCCCGATAGAATCAGCAGGAAACCTTCTTTAGGAAGTTCCGCTTCCGCACAGCGAACCGCATGCCCTGTCCCTTTTTGTTCAGCTTGCAGGGCGAACCGTACCCCATAGGAACTCAACGTCTGGTGCACTTTTTCCGATTGGTGCCCGGTGATCACCACAATATCGGAAGAGGCAGCAACCAACATTTGACCAGTGCGAACCACATGTTCCACCAAGGTCAAGCCGCCCGCCCGGTGCAACACTTTTGCGGTTTTCGATTTCATGCGCGTGCCGAGACCGGCCGCGAGGATAACTACAGAGACACGAGGATCCATCACTCTAATCTAAGTATCGCCTGAGTAGCAGTAAGACTTTAGCAATGCCGATATCCGTTACCGAGCCGTGACCGCAAGGGAGTGGTTTTCCAACCACACGTCATCCCAAAAACAATTTGATATTTTATATGGATGCAGGAAAACTAATTGCCATTGGGCATCGTTCGTCTCGCGATGCCATCACATAGAACCCGAACCCGATCTGGTTTCACGAATCAAACGGCGTCGTCGGCCCAGGCGAGCCAACTTAATCGCCACATCCGCTGCCCGGTCAGGATCGTGCCTGATCTTTTCTGTTTCCGCCAACAAAATTTCGCTAACAACACTGACTCTCATCTTCTTCAGCCGGTCAAAATCGCTATCCACGGGCAAGGCACGTTGTGTCGCATATCGATCCAAAACTTCCGGACTCATGTTCTTCGTATTGACAACAATGTAATCCACCAGATCCTGCCGGGAATGGTCAAGAATCGCCTGCAAATGGTCGGCTGCGCTGAAGTGTTCCGTTTCCCCCGGCTGCCACATCAGATTCGTGAAATAAGCAGTCAGGGCGTTAGATTTTGCAATGGCCTCAGGAATTCCATCCACCAGTAAATTAGGAATCACACTGGTGAACAAAGATCCCGGACCCAGGGTAATCAAATCTGCCTGCTCAATGGCCCGCAGTGTATCTTCAATAGGTTTTGGTTTATGCGGAGACAGCGAAAGACTCTTAATACGCACTTTACTGCGACTGATGCGTGTTTCTCCAATTACTTTTTCCCCATTTTCAAGCGTCGCTTCCAGCACCACATTGGCAGCAGTGGACGGATGGATGCGACCAGCAATTGCCAAAATATCCGATGCAAAACTTACGGCATGGGCAAAGTCTCCAGTGATATTAGTCAGTGCCGCCAGAAACAAATTACCAAAGCTGTGCCCTTTCAATCCACTTCCATCGGGGAAGCGATATTGAAACAGCCTTGCCAGCATGGCTTCATCTTCAGACAGCGCAACCAGGCAATTGCGAATATCGCCAGGGGGCAAAATGTCGAAAACTCTGCGCAAGCGTCCCGAACTTCCGCCGTCATCCGTAACCGTCACCACTGCCGTAATTTCAGCAACCGGAGGACGAGGCTTTGCCCCTCCAGTGGGCAGAGCATACTTTTTCAGCCCTTTGAGAAGTGTGGATAAACCGGTGCCGCCACCAATGGCGACGATTCGTAAAGCTGATTTATCTGGCATCTACTTTGTTGCGGAAAACAACTCCCGCAACTGAGGTGCCTGCAGAATTTCCTTGAAATCAGGATCGTTCCTGGCAATCGATCGATTGTTTGGTGCCAGCGCAATGGCCCGCCCCAAGTGATGACTACATCCATTGAAATCCCCGTTCAGCCCTAAACAAAGGGCCAGAGCGTAATGAAAATGATCGGCATTTTCTTTGGCCTGGGTTGCCGCTTTCAAGTGACGTTCCGCTTCATCCAAATTAGTTCGCTGATTGATCAACGAAATAGCAAAGTTGTAGCGATCCTCTGGAGTGTCCAGCGGAACCGTCGATTTCTGCAAGCGTTGGCCGCACATTTTCACGTGCAGACGAGCCACATGGGCAATATCAATGGATGGCCCTGCAATGGCCGATTCAAACAGCTTCTGCGCATCTGCAAAATTACGCGAGTTAAAAAGCTTGGTCGCTTTTTCAAATGTTTCTTTCTGTTTCTGTATTTCGTTAGCTGCGGCCACGTGGATGGCTGTCGTTTTTGCGGCATCACGAGCGCTGGATTTTGCGTGCGCCGGATTGCGATCCTCACGATATTTCAAAGCCGTTCCAGATGTTTTTTTCGCAGCATTGGGCACTGCTGGCTCACTCTGCTTGTGGGCTTCTTTGGTTGTTGAAATGGCCTGCTTCTCCTTGGCTAACTCGGCTTTGGGAAGTGGTTTTTTTGTCGGCATACTGTTGCGGCCCTTTTACTAGACTATCCTAGAATTTTTAACACACTTTGGGGACCAGTTTGTAATCTTGCCAATGTGTCCAACACAACACGCCGTTCGCTTAGGTCACAAATAACTACTTAGCCGTCTCTTCCAAGTCATCGTCAAACAAGTCACCACGGGCCACCCGCTCGCCTTTGAAAAACACCAGACTCACCCGTTCGGTAACGCTCATGTCCTCCAGCGGGTTGCCATCCACAATCAACAAAGTAGCTTCATAACCAGGCTTGATGTACCCGATTCGATTAGCAACGCCGAGCAGTTTTGCACCGTTCGATGTGGCCGCCTTCAATGCCGCTATAGGGGTCAGCCCGGCCTTGATCAACATCTGCAATTCACGATGCACGGCCGGTCCGTGAATCAACGGGACATTGCCGGAATCGGTACCAGTCACCAGCATCACACCTGCCGCAGCAGCGCGCCGAACGTTGGATAAAATCAGATCTTCAGGAAAGGCAAAGCCTTCCTTCTTCTCCTCTTTCCCCAAAGCCTTCTTCGTCGCTTCTATCAAACCACGCGGTGCCGATTGTTCAAACAAGCTGCGCGAAAGAATATCCAAATTGCCAGCAGCAAGAGCATTCACCGCATTCACCACGGCCAAGGTCGGCGCAAATGCCACGTGCATCTTCGCCATTGCTGCCAAGTGGCCATCGCTGATTACGTCGCGGATCGACCCGTGCTCAATTGCGCTTGCACCAACGGCCAAGGCATCCCCCACGTCGCGGTCATCGCCAGTGTGTACCACCAGCGGCAAGCCATTCGCCTTGGCCCCTTCAGCAATGCCTGCCAGCACTAACGTGTCCATCCGGTTGAAATGAGAACTGCCGCCGCCTGCTTCCAGAATGGCCTTGATTCCCGTAACGCCCTGCGGCTTCAGTTCGCCAACCATGCGCACTGCTTCCTCTTTGGTCTTCGGCAGCCGCACAATAGAATCTTCCAACTGCTTGCGAAATGCCGCCGGAACTTTCTTGAAATATTCCGTGCCATGTCCACCTTCCGTTGTAAACATCGGGCCGACGTAGAATAATTCTGCCCCTAGCTTTTCTCCGCTATCGGTTAGCTTGGCCATGTCACGCATCAGGTCAATGGAATCGCCGACACTTTTCACAGTGGTAACGCCGGAGTATAGGTAGGCGGCCAGTTCCCGCGCCACCGCCTTGTGCATCGCCTTCGAATCAGCAGGATATTTTTCAGGGATTCCACCGGGCGCGCCCAAGTGAATATGCGTGTCAATGAATCCGGGAAGAATGGTCTTGCCATAGGCTTCAATCGGGTCGGCTTTAACAGACTTAGGTTCTGGCCCATCGCCTTCCCAAATTTGCTGAATCTTACCGTCTTTGATTAATAGCGCGCCCTTGGCAATCACCGTTCCATCGCCAATGAAAATGCGCGCACCACGAATCAGAATCGTGCGACTTCGCCGCAGTGAACGTGCCAGTTGTTTATTCTTGCCGATACTTTCATGACTATAGGATTGGTAAATGCCGAGGATGAAAAATGGAACCATCGCCGCTAACAGCCACGCTTTTCCAGAGGTTCTAATCTTGTCCTCTTTATCCCATCGGAAAAGTTTGATAGACAGAAACGAAGCCACCACAATTGTGGATAGCATGGCCACCAGTGCCATCCAGTTTTCAAGCAGAGATTCCTTTTTTACAAGAATGCCCTGCATACCGTTATACAGGTGAGAAGCAGGCAAAAATTGGGCCACGCTTTGCAGCCAAACCGGCATGGCATCTATCGGAAAAGTAGCCCCGCTAAGGAACAACATAGGCAGGTACATCATCTGAATAACAATCTGACTTTCCTGCATGGAGTTCACCACGCTGGCCACAATCATCCCCAAAGCACGGAACGCAATCACCGCAAAGGTTAGGAATACAAACAGTGAAAACCAACGTTCCGGCCAAGGCATTCCATAAACAAAATGAGCCAGGGTGATAATCAGTGTGGCCGAAGGAATGTAGTTCACCCAACCTGTAACCAACGATGAAACCACGATGGGTGCTGCCGAGGTAGGCGCTACTTTATAACGCCTCAGGATGTTGGTTTCCCGTTCCGACACGGCACGCATGCCCGCCCCAAAAAATCCATTTCCTAAAACGCCAATAATCAACACGCTGGAAACCACTTGGACGATTCCGCCACCCATGCCGCTGCCAAACATCTGGCCGAAGATGAAAAAGAACATCAGTGGAAATGCATAGCTAAAAAACAGCGCCATGCGGTCCCGCGATGTCAGCTTCAGATTTGTGAAAATGCTTACCAGGTACTTATTCATTCGCGTAACTTTTTTCCTGTCAATTGAAGAAACACGTCTTCCAGTGTCCCCCGCTTCAGATGAATATCGGCCAACTCCAAGCCCAGTTGATCAATATATTTCACCAGTTCCACCATGGCTCGTGCGGGCTTTTTCGCAGTGACGGAAATTTGCTTGCGGTCTTCACTGATCTCAATTCGATCCGCACCAATTTCTTTAGGCAAATCACCAGGCGGCAAGGGCTGTTCTATTTTCACTTCAACCGTAGATGCGCCCAAAGTTGTGGCCATCAATTCCTTGGGCGAACCGTGAGCCACAATTTTGCCAGAGTCAATAATCGCCACCCGATCACACAAGCGTTCTGCTTCTTCAATGTAGTGAGTGGTAAGAAGGATGGAGCGCTGATCGTCGCGTAATTCCTGAATCAACCCGTGAATTTCCAAACGCACCTGGGGGTCAAGCCCAGTAGTGGGCTCATCCAAAAAGATAAGCTGCGGATCATTGATCATGGCCAGGGCCAAATGAAGTCGCTGCTTTTGACCACCCGAAAGTTGACTGTAGTAGCTGTTGCGCTTCTCACCCAGTTGCAACCGGTCAAGCAACTTGTTCCCATCCACCGTGCGCGAATAGAACGACCCAAACAACGTCATTGCTTCATGAAGCTTCAATTTTTCAGGAAGATTTGTAGATTGCAGGCAAACCCCAATGCGGTCTTTCAACGCCTTGACGTCCACTCCAGGGTCGTACCCCAGCACCGTGACTTCACCCGATGTGCGTGGGCGAATGCCTTCCAGAATTTCCACCGTAGTGGTCTTGCCGGCACCGTTTGGACCAAGCAGGCCGAACACTTCGCCTGGGCGTACCTCAAAATCAATTCCACCAACGGCTTCAAAGTCGCCGTAGGATTTATGTAAATTGCGGACCAAAATAGCTGGGGTCATAGTTTCAAGGCATCAGCATAAAGATACGAACTAGCTGGGGGTTTCGTTCAGCACCTGCACCAGTAAATTTTTCTAATCACACCTGTTTGGTTAATACAGCAATTGTGGCGCGGCAGAATGCAGGCAAATCTTCCGGCTTACGGCTGGTCACCAGATTCCTATCCACCACAACTTCTTCATCCAACCATTCCGCCCCGGCGTGGATGCAATCATCTTTAATCGCAAAAAAGCAGGTCAGTTTGCGACCCTTCAACATACGTGAAGAGCAAAGAACCCAAGGTCCATGGCAGATGGCCGCCACCAGTTTGCCCTGTGCATCCATGTTATGAACAAATTGCGTGGCCTTCGAATGTCGACGAATGTGATCCGGTGCAAATCCACCTGGCACCACCACTCCATCAAAGTCAGCGGCGGTCACTTCGTCATAAGAAAGCTTGGCCACGCATGGATAGCCTAACTTGCTGGTATAGGTTTTCCCTTTTTCAGCACCCACTGTGATTACAGTGGCCCCGGCTTCTTCCAACCGATACAGCGGATACCACACTTCCATTTCCTGATAGACATTGTCTACCAGTAAAGCCACACGTTTTCCCTTCAGTTCCATAAGCCTCTTATTGTAGACTGCGACCGTACTTGTTGGAGCGGGCCACCATCTCAAAATGATGAAACAGGATCTTGGTGATTTCAGGGACAGGGCTGATTTCATTGGCCAGAAATGCACTGGCGACACTTAACGCAAAGGGTCGCTTGTCCAGGAAAATGATTCCAGTCTCACAGCGCACCCCAGTCAATTCACCGGGCTTCGCCGCCACGCGGACATTGGCGGGAATGGCGGCGCGCATATCCGCTTTCACTCTGGAAAGGATGTTCAGCATTTCCGCAGAGGCTGCTTTATCCACCACTTCCCCGCGATACAGCTTTGCAACAAGAGACGCCATCTCCAGCGGAGTTGAAACATTTTCTTCATTTCGCGTAGCCGCAGCAATGTCAATCATTCTGCGACGAAGTCTGGTTTGGCGCAACTGCATTCCATCCAGCGTGCGATTCACGTTGGCCATCCCAACCAATTCAATCAGCTTGTTGGTTGCAGCATTATCACTGGCTTCAATCATCGCTTCCACCAGTTGGCGGACGGTCATCTGGCCAGTGGCTTTTAACGCTTCTTCGAATCGCGTACTGCTATCCACCACGTCGGCTTTTGAAATGGCCACAGACTTTTCCCAACTCACTTTTCCTTGTTTAATGTCGCTCATCACTTGAATCATGATGGGAATTTTGATGGAACTGGCTTGCGGAAATATTGTCTTTCCGTTGTAGGAAATCGTGTGACCATCGGTCAAATCAATCGCTACAACGCCCAGAATTCCATCAAGTCGGACATCCGCCCGTTCAATCAATTGCAGTGTTTTCTTTTCTAAAAGATCATGGACAGAGGCTTGACCAAACAAGAGACTACTTGCCAGCAAGCCGAAACATAGTAGACGAGGCATCTGCTAATCTTAGCGCTCCCGCCCCATCCGTTACACTAAATACTCTATGCAGGATTACGAAAAGTTAGGCGCGTTTTATTTGGGTCGCACAGAAAAAGGCCCGCTGCTCTACAACTCAAAAGACCTGGTCACCCATGCCATCTGCGTAGGGATGACGGGAAGTGGCAAGACTGGTTTATGTCTCAGCATGCTGGAAGAAGCAGCGATTGATGGCGTCCCTGCTTTGGTCATTGACCCCAAGGGAGATCTTTCCAATCTACTGCTGCAATTCCCCCAATTGCGCGGTGAGGATTTCGAACCATGGGTTTCTGATGACGAAGCTCAGCAGCAAAGTATCTCTAAACAACAGTTGGCAGCCAACACCGCGCAAGCCTGGAAAGATGGCCTGGGCAAGTGGGATGAAGATGGTACGCGAATTCAACGTCTGAAGGATTCGGCTGATTTTTCCATCTATACACCAGGAAGCAATGCCGGACTTTCCGTTTCAGTTTTACGATCTTTCGACGCCCCTCCGCCTGCCATCCGCGATGACCGTGAAGCGTTTCGCGATCAGATCACTTCCACCGCCACAGCCTTACTCGGCCTGCTGCAAATTGACGCCGATCCCCTGCAAAGTCGTGAACATATTCTGCTTTCAAAGATTCTTGAAACAGCCTGGAATCAGGGAACCAATCTGGACCTGCCCGCGCTGATTGGACAAATCCAAAAACCTCCAATGCAGAAAATCGGCGTCATGGATTTGGATTCCTTTTTCCCTTCCAAAGATCGTTTCGCTTTGGCCGTGCAGTTGAACAACCTGCTGGCATCGCCAGGGTTTGAAGCGTGGCTGGAAGGCGATCCGCTGGACGTCAAAAGCTTGCTCTACACCGCGAAAGGCAAGCCCAGAATTTCCATTTTCTCCATCGCCCATTTAAGCGATCCAGAACGAATGTTTTTTGTTTCGTTATTGCTCAATCAGACATTGAGTTGGATGCGCACCCAACCAGGCACGTCGTCCCTGCGTGCCATTGTCTACATGGACGAAATTTTTGGCTACTTCCCCCCAGTGGCCAACCCACCGTCCAAGCAGCCGCTTCTCACCATGCTGAAGCAAGCCCGCGCGTTTGGAGTTGGCGTTGTGCTGGCAACGCAAAATCCCGTGGATTTGGATTACAAAGGTTTATCGAACTGCGGCACCTGGCTGATCGGCAGGTTGCAGACTGAGCGCGACAAAGCTCGACTGGTGGAAGGCTTGGTAGGCGCAGCAACGGCGTCGGGAGGCAAGGCCGATCCGGCTGCGCTCGACAAGCTGCTTTCATCACTGGCCAAGCGCGTGTTCCTAATGAACAACGTCCATACCGGACAACTGGAAGTGTTCGAGACCCGCTGGGCGCTGTCTTACCTGGCCGGGCCAGTAACGAAGGCGCAAATTCGCACCTTGATGGCAGATAAGAAAGGCGCGCCTGCGGAAAGTAGTAGCCCCACCAACGCTCAGGCCATGGCCACTGCCGTAGCATCGGCTCGTCCCGTGCTGCCACCTGAAATACCGCAGTACTTTCTGCCACACAAAGGATCCACTCCGCCTGTCTACAATCCCGTTTTAATGGGTCATCTGCAAGCACGTTACGTGGATGATAAATCCAAAATTGATTTCACAGAAGATGTCACCGTGGGCACGCCTGTCACATCCGATGTGATTCCGGTGAAGTGGGAAGATGGCTTGGTGCTGAACTTTGACATTGAGACGTTGGAATCTAAACCCATAGCCGATGCTCAGTTTGAAGAACTGGCTTCCATCGCCAACAAGCCGAAAAGTTATGCCGGATGGACCAAAGATTTGACCACTTACATTTGTGCCAATCGGCGATTGGAATTATTGATGAGCCCAAGCACTGGCAAGCTATCCAACCCTGGCGAAGAAGAAGGCGAGTTCCGGGTGCGCATTGGACAAGAGGCCAGGGAACAACGCGATAAGGCCGTGGAAGATTTGCGCACAAACTACGCTGACGACTTGGCCAAACTGGATGTGAAAATACGTCGTGCACAAGAAGGAGTTGACCAGGAAAAGTCTCAACGAACATCGCAGGTTTTTTCGTCAGTGCTATCCGTTGGCACGTCATTGCTCGGGGCATTTCTCGGCAAAAAAATGATGACCACAACGGAAATGAGCAGAGTGGCAACAGCGGCCAAATCGATTGGCAGGACAGTGAAAGAACAAGGCGATGTCGGTCGGGCAGAGGACGACGTAGTGGCCATGGCCAAACAAAAAAGTGATTTGGAGGCATCCATTCAAACTGAAATTGCCGCATTGTAAACCAAGTACGACATGCAAAAAGAAGAGTTTCAAAAACTTTCCATTGCTCCAAAAAAGCAAAATATTGCAGTGCGGTTATGTGCGCTGGGATGGGCCCCTGGGCCGCTATCGGACTTCAAAAGTTAGCGATGCAGACAGATCCTCATGCACGACCCGCAGCAGGTAGCGTCCAGGTTTTGTGATCTGAACTGTTCCTTTGCCTTTCACGTTGGTTTTGCCCGAAGCGGCGTTGCCAGTAGTGGCAAGTAGTTCAAAAACACAACCAGGCAGAGGCATTCGACGATGCAGCAGGTGGAAAGAATTGTCGCCTAAAAGTGGATTACTATCGGGCACAAGTTCTAAAGCAGTTCCCAGTTGCCGCATGGAATTTTGATCCGGTGTTTCAACAACCACTAAGGCTTTGGCGAAATTCCTGTGGTCCTTCGATTCCACCGCCAACACCGCAGTGCCCCGCTCTTTCAAGTTGCCTTGAAGAATCAAAGCATTCAATTCGTGCTGCGGACTAAGCAGATTGTAAGCGGCTTTGGTGGTGTAAATAGCCGAATCGGCCAGCACTGGTTCGCGTTCACTATGGGGGAAATTGCGGCCATCCTGCACACGGACCAACAGCCGTTCACCGACAGCCGCAAGAAACGAATCGGGCAACAAATAGAGATCGCCGGCCAACAACTGCAGGGCTGCAAGTTGCCACCCTAACAGCAATTTCACGGCTTCCAATCGGCAACAAAGATATTAAATTCGTAGCGACTCTTGGTTTGATAGCTCGATGCAAAAATAAGCTTTTTTCCATCTGGAGAAATTTCCGGGAAAGAAGTGAATCCACCATAATTGGTTATTTGTTGCAGATTCTTGCCGTTGGTATCAATCATGTAGAGCTCAAAATCGCGTCCGTCGCAGTTGTGTTTGTTTGACGAAAAAATAATTTTCTTCCCGTCAGGAGTGAACGTCGGGGCAAAGCTGGCGCAATTGAAAAACGTCAACTGCTTGGCATTGGCACCGTTCGCATCAGAAACCATGATCTCCATTTTCATGGGAGTGGTCAGATTGTCCTTCAACAAATCCTGATATTTTTTGATGTTCTCTTTAGACTCGGGATGATTGCCCCGCCACACAATTTGTTTGCCATCACGGGAAAACACGGCACCGCCATCGTAGCCCACAGTTTTCGTGATCTGCTTCTTCTTAAGACCTTCCAGCGACATGGTCCATAAGTCGAGATCACCAGAGACCATCGAAGTGTAAATGATCTTCTTCTGTTTGAAGTTGACGGTTGCTTCAGCATCGTAACCAGAGGTGTTGGTAAGCCTTTTGATTATTTCTCCATTCAGCTTAGCGACGAAAATATCATAGGTCGGGAACACTGCCCAAACGTAACCCTTGCTGCGGTCTGGCGGTGTGGGACAGGCATCGCCCGATTCATGCGTCGATGCATAAACAATGTGTTTATTGCCTGGAAGAAAGTAGCCGCAGGTAGTCCGACCCTTGCCGGTGCTCACCAAATGCTGATCAGTCCCATCAGCGTTCATCACAAAAATCTGATCGCAGGCATACTTATCCCGCGTGGTTTGAAAAACAATTTTCTTACCATTTGGGGACCAGTAGGCTTCAGCATTTTGGCCACCATTGGTCAGTTGTTTCAAGTTGGAAATATGGGTGCTTTGCGCAAATCCACAAATCGTAATAAAGAATAATCCGGTCCAACGCATCAGCTCTTATTCCTTCCTTCAAAAAGATCACGCCCGGCAACAAGGGCCTTCATCTTGCCATCAGCCACACTGCGCTGCAGCATCCAAAATCCGCAATCGGGATGAATGTAAGGGATGCGCCCATGTCCTAAGACTTTCACTGCATGTTCAATCCTGGAAGCGATCAAATCTGCCGATTCAATTCCGTTATCCTTGACATCCACCACGCTAAGACCAAGCCCGATCTTCGGATCAAGTTCCTTAAAAGCGTCCAGTTCACCATACCCGCGACGCGCAAATTCCAGAATGAGGTGGTTACAATGCAGTCCGTTGAGGAACGGCATCAGGTCTTTCCAAAATCCTTTTTGAACAGATTGGCCGCCATAGTTGCCAAAGCAAACGTGCACACCCCGCTCACCGGCAATGCCGTCCAGTACATGGTTGATGGCCAACAATGCCCATTCACGGTCTTCAGGATGACCGCTGATATTGGCTTCGTCGATCTGCACAATATCCGCAGGAATGGCTTCCAACTGTTTGCGCAGGACACTGGCAATTGCCATGGCGCATTTTTCGTAACTGCGATAATGACGGTCTGTCAGCACCTTGGTGAGCATGTGCGGACCAGTGCAGGTGAACTTCAATTTCGAAGTAGTCAGGGATTTGGTGAACTCATAATCACGAGGCAGGTTCAATGTGCCCTCGCTGATTTCGCCCGTCACGATTGCCGCCGGATCCGTTCGATAAGCAACCCCCGCATCAGCGCGAAACTTTTGAATATCGCTGATTGAAAACTTGGTACGGATGCCTTCCATCTGACTGACGAAGTAGTCAATCATCCCATTGGTTTCCGGATGGCTGGGATTGAAGCGGTTCAATTCGCCATCGGCAATCACGTCAATGCCCGCCAATTCCTGCGTCTTTAAGACCACCATGATGGCATCGCGAAGGACGCCACGAGCAGTTTCCCCCAGCAGCCAAGCCGGTGTGGGGTAGCTTCCTACAACTGTTGTCAAAATTCCCATGAATCAACCATTGTATATTGAAGCCTTCGGAGACAAAACTTTTTTGAGACTTTTCACTGCTCTAATCTTCCCCATCGCACTAGCCGCAGCACCCCTGCCTCGCTTTCAGGAACATGTGATTGCTACTGATTTGAAGGGTGGCTACCAGGTGGTGGCAGCCGATCTCAACCACGATGGCAAAGTGGACCTGATCGCCCTGGCCAGCGGCATGACCGAGTTGGTTTGGTTTGAAAACCCCGGCTGGCAGCGCCATGTGATTGCCACTGGTTTGAAACGCATGATCAACCTTGCGCTAATGGATATTGACGGCGATGGCATTCCAGAAATTCTGGTGGCCCATGGATTTGAAAACCTGGCGAAGAATTCCGTGGGGATTGTCACGTTACTGGAATCGCACGGCAAGCCGCTGGAACCTTGGACCGTGCGTGAAATAGACCGGCTAACCACATCGCACAGGCTGCGAGTTGCCAACGGATTGTTCATCAACGCACCGCTGACCGGTGCCAATGCCGATGCTCCTGACTATCGTGATCATGCACCGTTGGTGTCTTATAAGCCGGGGGAATGGAAGCGCCAAACAATTTCCATTGCCGATGAAGGAGTGGTCCATGGCATCCTCATCAATGATTGGAATGGCGATGGTTTGCAAGACATTTTAACCGCAAGTTTTCAGGGGATTCATGTGAATCTGGCACAGAAAGATGGCACGTGGAAGCGGGTACGGATCACACCCGGGCACCCTGCCCCATGGCCCAAAAGTGGTTCCAGCGACATTGCCATTGGGAAGTTATTGCAACGTAGATTTTTAAGTGCGATTGAGCCTTGGCATGGGAATCAAGTGGTTGTCTATAACGAACGGCGCGGCAATTGGAAACGTCAAGTGATCGACACTTCGTTGGTGGACGGTCACACAATGATCACAGCGGATTTGAACAATGACGGGCAAGACGAAATCATTGCAGGCTTCCGTGGCGAAGGGCGCAGTGTGTATATCTATGCCATGGAAAACAATAAATGGACCCGGCATGATTTGGATAAAGGCGGCATTGCTGCAGCCGCTTGCATCGCGGTCGATTTGAATGCCGATGGGCGGATGGACATCGCTTGCATCGGGTCGGCGACTTCAAATTTGAAGTGGTACGAAAATCTTGGAAAGTAACTGGTAAAGCCGCATCTGTTATATGATGGCGTCTTCCATGGAGAATCAACAATGAAAACCGTCTGGACTGCACGATGCGCACTCCTATGTTGGGTCGCCAGCGGTGCGACCACTTTGCTTTATAGCCAAGCCCCTCAGCACCTGTTGTATGTGGCCAGCCCTGGCATTCGTAACTATGAAGAATATGGTGGACTGGGCATTCTGGTCTATGACATTGACGCTGGTTATAAAGTGGTGAAACGAATTCCCACTTGGAAAGCTCCAGTTGGCGATCAGAAGATGGAGAACGTAAAAGGCATCGCCGCCAGTGCCAAAACGGGCCGAGTTTATGTGAGCACCATCAATCGCATTATGGCGGTGGATGCAATCAGCGGCAAGCAGTATTGGGATAAAGCGTTCGAAGGCGGTTGCGACCGCCTGGCCATCTCTCCTGACGGCAAGATTCTTTACGTTCCACAGTTCGAAGGACCGTTTTGGTTAGTGGTAAACGCCATGAACGGGAACGTGATTACTAAAATCGAAACTAAATCCGCATCGCACAACACAATTTATTCGGCGGACGGAA
>JAYWBH010000303.1:0-16677 GCA_043781815.1 Bryobacterales bacterium
GCCTGCCTGTTTGATGGTGTGTTTCTTGCTGGTCGCAACGTGCGGATTAAGGGCGATGTGGGTGACGTTATCTTCCGCCATTGCACGCTGGTTCCTGGATGGGGTTTGCACCACGATTGCAAACCGCGCCACGCTGGGGACCCAAGTATTCAGATCCGCAATGCCCGTACCCGCCTGACCATTGAACACTCCATCCTGGGTGGAATTCAAATTGAACAGCCGCAGCGTGAAAACGAGCCTACGCGCATTCAGATCAGCGATAGTGTCATTGATGCTTCCAGCAACGGGTCAATGGCCATGTGGGATGAGGAGTGTTCGGCAGCCTGGGTGGCGCTTACAATTCTGCGCAGCACTGTGATTGGAAAAATGGAAATCCACGCCGTGGAACTGGCTGAAAACTCCATCTTTACGGGCGCGTTAACCGTTGCGCGACGTCAGAGTGGCTGCGTTCGATTCTGCTATGTACCGCCCGATTCCCGCACACCACGTCGCTTTGATTGCCAGCCGACAGGGGATGCTGCCGCAGCCAGCGGATCGAATGTGGCTCCGGTGTTTAATAGCACCCGTTATGGAACGTCTACCTATTGTCAGTTGGCTGAAAGTTGTTCCGATGCGATCCGGGGCGGTGCCAGCGATCAATCGGAAATGGGTGTGTTCCACGATCTTTTTCAACCGCAGCGCCATGCCGCGCTGCTGGCCCGTCTGGAAGAGTATGTACCAGCAAGCTCCCAAGTGGGCATTCTTTTTGCGTCATAGGAGAGACTTATGAAAGGCGACTTTTCGCGAATCACTTTCGACCCCAAGAAGCACTATTCGCGCGTGCTCATGCAGCAAGGCCGCGTGCAGCTAGATGCTGATTGGAATGAGCAGGCAGCGATTATCCTGCACCGGTTGGAGACAATGGCGAGGGATCTGATTGGCCCTTTCGGCGGCCCGGCGGCGGAATGCGGTTTTGAGATTAAGGTAAATGATGCTGTCAGCGGCGATTTCGTAATCAGCAAGGGTCGGTACTACGTCGACGGCATACTATGCCAGAACGATGATGAGACCTTCAAATACAACTTCAAAGTCCTGGGCCTCCCTGACGGCGTCGTCTTTCGCGCGAGTCCCGACTCCGACTATTTGGTCTTTCTCGACGCCTGGGAGCAATACATAAATGCGTTCGAGGACCCCAATATTCGGGAACCAGCTCTTGGTGGTCCCGACACTTCTGGCCGATCCAAAGTTGTCTGGTCTTTCCGCATAGTTCCATACTTGAAAGCTACGACTTCCCCCAAAGATGCAATCGCTGGGGCCTTGAAGATCCTTCAACCTAACGAGGGCAAAAATGGCAATCTCTTAGTCGAAACAAAACCCGGTGATCACGATGACAGCCCCTGTATCTCGTCGCCTGACGCGCGGTTTCGCGGTTTGGAGAATCAACTCTATCGCGTGGAGATCCACACCAGCGGCATAGCCTCGGCGATTCCTCTTGCGCAACCGTCTGCCACCTTCAAATGGTCTCGCGAAAACGGTTCAGATATCTTTCCTATCCTTTCCGCCAAGGGCCAGAAGATTGTCTTGAAGCCAGGCTATTCCACCTTGGGTTTGAAGAGCGGCGACTGGGTGGAATTGATCGACGATGATCGTGCCAGTAAAGTCCAACCGGACCACCTTTTGGAGGTCAAGTCCGTAGAACGGCTGGAGGTCACAATGAGGGCTGCGTTAGTCGAAACGTATCCGCCATTGGATAAGCACCCTTACCTCCGCCGCTGGGATCAAAAGAATGGGCCTGCCAACAAGAATGGCCTGACCCTTTCAGAAGACGGCGCTGCATTTGTAGTAGAGGATCATCCTTTCGCGCTGGAAGACGGCATTCAAATCACGTTCAAGAGCTTGGACAACAGCCAACACGAGTATCGATCAGGGGACTTCTGGTACATTACAGCGCGCACCGCCGAAGAGGGAAGGAAATCCTTGCCGGCTCCGCCTGACGGTCTGATTCACCACTACGCGCCGCTCGCCGTCCTCACCTTCGATAGCAAGTTTTCGGTTAAGGAGGATCGGCGTATAAAGTTCCCTCACGCGGTCTGAGAACTGTATCATTTTGTTTAGCCACACGCGTGGGGTCCAAAAAATAGAGTAAACGGTAGGAGAAATAATGGTAATCTGCGGAGCCTGTAAGACCGAAAACAAAGAGGGGGAAGGTAGGTGCCGGAACCCCAAATGTAGGATGGCAATTCCATTCTCTCTGCCTATTAAGCCGGTGGTCGTCGAACAAAAAGAAGAGCTACAGCGCAACAGTATGGCACCCATACCGACTCCGATTCCTGCTGAATTGCTCAACCAGGCGGCAGTGGTATTGAAAGAGAAGAATCCAGCCGGTGGGTCCACCATCGACTTACTCTCCGCACTGATCAATCACGCCGCCGGATTAACCGATCAAGCTGCAGTCCACGACATTGCGTCAATCCTTCCTCAACTGACAGAGGCGCTGGGGAGGTCGGTGCTCATGGGGGAATCTCACCCTGAATTATTGGTGGAGCTTATCCGCAAATTGTCCTCAATGCAGGTCCAGTCCGTTGCAATGCCTGCTCCGATTCCTGCTGATTTGCTTAACCGGGCGGTAGCGCTGGTGAAGCAGGCCAACCTTGCGGGAATGTCCCACAACGAGGTAATTTCAACGTTGGCAGACCACTCTGCGTTGAACGACATTACCGCTTTCCTTCCGCAACTCGCCCAGTTGGGGATAAAGTTTCAACCCGACGAAACTCGTCCTGCAATAGTAGGTGCTTTGATCAGCAAATTGATGTCGGTACCTGCGCCGCCTCCCGCCAGCCAAGCTGAAATACACAATCACGTAGAGGAACTGGTAGGGCGGAAAATCCAAGATGGCGAACAGGCAAAGAATGTTTTCACTGAAGTATTAGAGAAGTTGGGGGTGGTGACGCCTGACCATGTGAAGTTCCCAACCGTAGCGTCGAAACTCCTCGCTTACCTGCCGGGCAATTTTCGATGGTTGGCGGCAGTGGTGGTTCCAATGGTGATCGGCGGCGGCTCAGGTTATATCGCTTCTCCTGATCAAAAAAAGGAGTTGGCGGGAACGAATATCAAGCTATCGGAAGTAATGACCCAGAAGGCGGGGTTGACCGCCGAACTGGAGAAAAGAACTCTGGAACTAACGAAAAGTACGGACGAAACTCAAAAGTTGCGAAGCAGCTTGGATGCCGATAAAACAGTCGTCGTCCAGCAACTAGCAGAAGCTCGCGAGAAGATCAACGCGCAGAATGATAGTCTGGAGGCGGCAAAAAAGAATGCAAACGCTCTCCGCCGATTCGCCAGCCGTGGTTTCGTTGAATGGCGCGGCGGAGGAGGGGATCTGTTATTTTCAGCCAACGGTGGTGCTTCTAGCGGAACGAAGGAAGGCACATTCCCTGAAAGCAAATGCGAAATTGTCGAGGTCATTGGAGATGTCCAAAAGGCACAGGAACAGAAAGGCACAGATTGTTTTCACGTCATGAAGGTTAAGGGTAAACCGGGCGATGACAAAAAAGTGCTGATAGTGTGGAAGCAGAAATCAGGGAACTAGTATAACGTCCAATTTACTGGCGTGTAATTGCAATCGTACTGCGAAGCTGACTGTCTTTGAAGGTTCCAGTTTTCGTTTGACGAATAGTTCATCCTAATTGGACGGCCCAATCGCGTATGGTTCGTCCGCAGATCTGAGACAGTGAGGCACGGGTTATGCTGGGGCCAGGTACAAATCAAGGGCCTTCGGTCGTCGAACTCCTGGGGGTCAGTCAACTCCAACTCCAGGGGGTCAAAGACCGGACGATCACCAGGTTATTGTCCCCCAGGCCGACAGGCCCTTTATGCGCTGGGCACCCCAAGCTGCGCTAATTTGATGACAGGGCACGCCCCATACCTTGAACGTGTAGGATTTAAAAAACGTTGTATACAGTTCCTTACCAAAACGATTGATAAAGAATTGCTCCAGGTTTGTTGCGTTTTTTATCGGAAACAAAACACTTTGAACGTAGCTGGCAGCTATGCCAATTGTTCGCCTCAGACCAAGATTCAAAAGCGTGTTCTTGCTTAGGGAAATTGGGTAGTCGAAAAGGCAGCGCAAATAATAGATGCGGGACTTGCGCGGTCTCAACAGCATCACGGCATCGGCAGAGCTGGGCAAGGTTGTGGATGACTGGGGGTTAACCAGCGTTTCCATTAGATGGTACCGGATGGTTGCCGGGCCATTTTCAGAGGATTCGAGAGGAAGCATTTTTAACCACCACTCCATAACACGCTGAGATTTTGAAAAGAATCGATGGCCGCCGATGTCGATCCGATTGCCTTTGAAATTCACCGTGCGAGAGATCCCACCCATGGATTCGCTCTGTTCAAGAACGATTGCTTTGATTGAAGTCCGAGTTAGAAATTCGTAGGCAGCCGTTAAGCCCGCTGGGCCTGCTCCAATGATGATCACTTTTTTGTTTTCAACCAATAAACAGGTGGGCATGTATAACTGGCTGAGGGAGCGGGTCTCGAACCCACAATAGTTCCCCTAAACACGCATTCCAAGCATGCGCTATCAACCAGTCGGCCATCTCCAGATTCAATGTGGGTACTTTTCAGTCTACCGTGGCTTAGTTGAAAAAGTCATGGTCTTCTTGCGGTACGGGAGGTGCCATCTGAACGATCAAAAGCCTAGGCTGAATGAAATGAACCATGCGAATTGAAACCGATTGTGACCAAAATGGTGTAGTGTCGCAATCTCTATTTCTAAAACGCATGGCTGTTTTTAGCCATCAGCAATGCTTCAGCCTCTGCTTGATCGCCTTTCTGGTTCCGCTTTCTGCACAAACGCCGGGTATTGAGTTTTTCGAAAAAGAGATCCGCCCTGTTCTTGTAACTAAGTGCTACGGATGCCATTCCTCGAAATCGAAATCGCCGATGGGCGGATTGGTGCTTGATACGAAAAATGGCCTGAAAAAGGGCGGCAACGGCGGTCCTGTTCTGGTGGCCGGTGACCCCGCATCCAGTCGTCTATTCAAAGCGCTCACTTACAACCAAACCGAACTTCGCATGCCACCTACGGGCAAGCTGCCCGATGACAAAATTGCCGCATTCGAAAAATGGATCGCCGCAGGCGCGCCTGACCCTCGCGCGGAAACTCTCGAAGTTGCATCTTCTGCAATCATCAAAAAAGGCATGGATATTGAAAGCGGTCGCAAATGGTGGGCCTTCCAACCGGTAGTACCGCAGCCGCAACCCAAAGTCAGCGACCCCTTGTTCGCCAAACGCTGGACCAAAGAAAAGATCGATTGGTTCATCCTTGCAAAGTTGGAACAAAAGAAGCTGCGACCTTCCCCGGAAGCCGACCTTGCTACTCTCATCAACCGTGCCTCGCTTGATCTGACTGGGTTGCGTCCTTCCTACGATGAAGTTCAGACATTCATCGCTGACAAAGACCCAACCGCTTATGCTAAGCTGATCGACCGTCTGCTGGCGTCGGAGCGCTATGGGGAACGCTGGGGACGCTACTGGCTGGATGTTGCTCGCTACGGGGAAGACAATCCCACATCTGAAGCCACCAATCCGCCCTACCCGTTCGCCTGGCGATATCGTAATTGGGTGATTGAAGCTATCAATAAAGATGTTCCTTACGACAAGTTTGTGAAGCTGCAACTGGCGGCCGATCTGATGCCCAACACATCGCGCGACGATTTTCGAGCGTTGGGATATTTAGGTGCGGCACCGATTTATCATACCGATCTACGGCTTTCCAAAGAGGTCACCGAAACAATTTTTACCGATGCCTGGGATGAGCGTGTGGATTCTGTCTCGCGTGGATTACTGGCCATGACGGTAGCCTGCGCGCGCTGCCACGATCACAAGTTCGACCCTATCCTGACCAAAGATTATTACGCTCTGGCCGGAGTTTTTGCATCAATCACCGCAGCTCCACGTCCCCTGGTCGACCTTGGGAAAGAGACCGATGAGAAATTCATGTTCACCGCTCAGCGACTATTTTATCTGAGCTATATGGCCAATCTGATGAATGGTGAGCCGGGCAGTAAGCCGGAAGAAGCGGCCAGGAAATCCGCTGAGTTCACTGCTGAGATGATAAAGACTCGGGACTCCATGTCGTTCCTGCAAGAGAGTCAGCCACAGATGTGGGCTTATCTGAACAGTCTGGTAAGAATCCCCCGGATCAAGCTGAAAACTGATCCTGAGGTGGTGCCCGACGCAAAGCCTGCGCTACCTGTCGCAGCGCGAAACCGTCGCCCAGGAGCTTCTGATCTTCCTTTTACGCAGTCCGTATTTGATGCCGGAATCTGGATTGACGGTGCCGATCCAGATTTGACAAAGGTGGACATACGGCCTGGTATGGCGCACGATATGAATATTCTTCCGCATGGGAACGTGGCTAATCCCGGAGCGTTGGCTCCTCGTCAATTTCTGACTGTCCTTTCCAAAGGCGATACAACTTTCAAGCAAGGCTCGGGCCGCCTTGAGTTCGCCAACGACATCTTCACAAAAAGCGGTGGATTGGCGGCGAGGGTCATTGTGAACCGCGTCTGGGGTTGGCATTTCGGCAAGCCGCTGGTGGCTACTGAAAGCGATTTCGGAGTTCAAGGGGACAAGCCCACTCATCCGGAATTGCTGAACGATCTGGCTGCTCGCTTCATTGCAAATGGCCAATCGCTGAAGTGGCTGCATCGCGAAATTATGTTGTCTGCCGTGTATCGACAAGCAAGCCTTCCGCGTGAAGCTGGCATGGCCGCTGATCCGGCAAATGCACTTTACTGGCGTATGAATCCGCGACGTCTGGACATTGAGGCTTACCGCGATAATCTCCTTCAGGTGTCCGGCGATCTGGAAAACAAGCTGCCCTCACTTTCATTCGATCTGGATGCGACTGACAATCATTTGCGGACTGTGTATGCCAGGGTAAGCCGCAGTCGTCTGAATACAATTCTGGCGCTGTATGATTTTCCAGATCCAATGATGACTGCTCCCCGTCGCGAACTCACAACTTCGCCGCTTCAACAGTTGTTTGTGATGAACAGTCCTTTCCTGCAGGAACGTGCTGCCAATCTTGTGAAACGTGCAACTGCTGACACAGAGTCGTCAGGAAGAATTCGCGACGTCTATCGCGCCGCTGTGGGTCGCGACCCAACGCCAACGGAACTGGACACCGTGTTGACCTATCTAAACAATGGAACGCTGGCTCAATTCGCCCAAGCGTTGCTAGCATCGAATGAGGTGATTTTCTGGCCATGACCTTTAACAGCAGACAGGACAAGCTTTCACGTCGCGATTGGATCGCCTCCTTATCGGGCGGACTCGGATCACTGGGTCTGGCCGGCATGCTTTCGGAAGAGCAACTGCGTGCGGCCCCGGCTATTGGCACCCCACCAAAATTCCCGAATTTCCCAGCGAAGGCAAAGCACAATATTGTGCTCTTCATGGTGGGCGGACCTTCGCAGTTGGATATGTTCGATTACAAACCGGCACTGCTGAAGTATCAGGGGCAGCGTCCATCTGGAGTTGAACTGCGCACCGAACGCACCACTGGCGGCTTACTGCCATCACCGTTCGAGTTCAAACAGCATGGGCGCGGCGGCGTGCATGTCAGCAGTCTTCTGCCAAACCTTGCTTCAACTATTGACGACATTTGCGTGATCAAGTCAATGTATACGTTCAATCCCACTCATGTGCCTGCGCGCAGCCTGTTTCATACAGGAAACATTGCAGCCACTCGACCTTCTATGGGTTCTTGGATTTCTTACGGATTGGGCAGCGAAAACAAAGATCTGCCAGGGTTCGTCGTGTTGGGTCCAGGTCAGAACACTGGCGGCGGGTTAGCGCGTGCGGGCTTCCTCCCTTCACAACATCAGGGAACGAATTTTGATGACTCGGTAACTGCTCCCGATAAGATGATTCGTTATCTCCAGAACAAGGAGTTGAACAAAGACGCGCAACGTCGGCAACTGGATTTGATTCAGTCGATGAATCGCGGCTATGGGCAGCAGTTTGGGCAAGACGAATATTTGGAAGGCCGAATCCAATCTATGGAAACGGCTTTCACCATGCAGTTTGAAGCCACCGATGTGTTCGATATCAACAAAGAGCCGGAATCGGTTCGCAATGAATATGGCGATACGCCATTTGCCCACGGGTGCCTGCTGGCGCGAAGGCTCGTAGAACGGGGTGTCCGCACGGTGCACGTCTACTATGGTCCCGGTCAGCCATGGGATGATCATTCAAAAATAAACAAGAATCTGGCCGAACGTTGTCCCGATATGGACAAGGCCTCTGCGGCGTTGGTGAAAGACTTAAGACAACGTGGCTTGCTGGGTGAAACGCTGGTTGTGTGGGGCGGGGAATTCGGTCGCACTCCAGTTTCTGAAAGTGGCGATGGTCGTGACCACAATCCTTACGGGTTCACAATGTGGCTGGCTGGTGGCGGAGTGAAAGGCGGCATGTCCTATGGCGAAACCGACGACTTCGGTTTCAAGGCGGTGGAGAAGAGTGTATCTATCCACGACTTACATGCAACGATGTTGCATCAGATGGGCATCGACCATACGAAGCTGACCTATCGGTATGCGGGCAGAGATTTCCGCTTGACCGATGTTTATGGGGAAGTTGTCAGGGACATCCTTGTGTAGCCGGGCCGAGCCACATTTCGGGTCGCTGAACCACAAACCCAAAGAATCTTGTTAGAGCCAAACCCCTTCTGCATGACGATATTCTGATCAGCAGTCCGCTGCTGACCAACGGCGATTGCCGGTGCAATACCCTAATGCAACAACACACGAGTCCGATGACGGTACCAACGATTATTACTGGCGATCATGTTGGCCCATTTTTTTATTCGCAAAGATCATCGAGTTGGGACTGTAAAAAACTTAGCCCAGTAATCCCAGTTTCCTCCTCCGAAGCAGGATTTGGATGGCGAAAAGAGACCCGACAAATCTTGTTCTCAAAGGCGTTCGCCCCAGAGAGCAAAATGGTTTGCACAATGCCCTGCTTGTGCCATTGCATCAATTGCCTGAAAGCGCCAAGGCTTTCGCAGAATGGCACACGTTCATTATGGATTCGTCCCAGCACTGAAACCGGGGATCAGATCTCTGAGATCGTTAGTTGCGACGATTTTCAATGCCGCAGAGCAGTGGACCTGTCCTCAAAAGTAGTTACTTATTCTGAGCTACGTTTTCCTCATTTTTCTCAAGGACCGACAAACGGCGGTTTAGCAAATGCTGTTTCTAAGTTCACACAGCCAGTGGCGGCGGCGATAAAACTCATCATTCACAAAAATCTGGTGAATGCCCTTGCGCCGAGGCATCGATTCGTCGCTAGGACAATAACGGCGCCCGCCGTTTGCAAGCAGTCCCGGCGTGGCGTGAAAGGATGTCTCAGATGTCCACTCCAAAGCTGCTCCAGTTGACCACTTTCTCCTGGCGGCAAGCTTCGTGTCCCAGAATGGCAGTCAGCGCTGCGGTAGCACCCACCACGACATCGGCGGGAGACTTTTCGCCCTTTTGAATGCAGTTGTAAAAAGCAGTGATGTGCGCGTCGGAGGGCTCCTCAACTTTCTCGGCCAAAATGGATGGCTTGCTGTTCTTGTCCAGCGGATAGAACGTGGTCGTATTCAGAAGTTCCACAGCCCCTTTGCTGCCATAGACGTGAATCATTTGACCGCCGGAGGGCAAACTGCCTGGATGGTAGACAAGCTGAGTGAACGACATTTTAACGCCATTGGGATATTCGTACGTAATGCTGCAGTGGTCCATAATGTCCCGGCCCACTGGGCTGTTCTTGTAAAGGTTGACGCCCCCGAATCCGGCTGCCCGTATGGGGTGCTGCCCGATTGCCCAGTTGCAGGCGTCCAGGTTGTGAACCGACATTTCAATTAAGTAGCCACCGGACTTATTCACGTCGAAGTACCAATCGGCGGAAGGGCCATTATGATCGAGATCGGCGGACCCGTGCCTCTGCGCCTTGACGAATAGTACGTCGCCGATTGCACCCTCATGAATCTTGCGTACAGCCTCACCCATCTGGCGAAACGAGCGCATCTGTTGCCCGGATTGAAAGACACGGCTGCTCTGTCTAGCAGCTTTAACAACCTCCCACACGGCTGATGCCGTCAATCCGATGGGCTTTTCGCAGTAGACGTGCTTGCCAGCCTTGAGAGCGGCCACCGCCATCTCCGCGTGCAGGTAGGGCGGAGTGGCAATGAAGACAGCGTCCACATCTTTCCGTTCTAAGATTTTGTGATACTCGGCGGTGGTCGCAGGGTTGGATTTCGCCGCTGCCGTCGCTGCCTTATCCAGACGATCAGGCTTGGTGTCGCACAATGCCACTACACGCGTGTTCGGTTGTGCCATTACGCCAGTTAAGAGGTAACTGCCGCGGTTACCGACGCCGATGATAGCAGTCCCAACCTGGCTGTTGGGGGATTGGCCCACGACCGCCTGAGCAGCGACGGCAGAGCTCATAAGAAAATTTCGTCTGTTCATTCCAGTCTCTCCTAGAGGGCCTGCTGTGCTTGCAGACCCCGCAAAACGGTTTCGATGTATTCACGAGAGCGGCGTGCTAACGCGTCAACAGCCTCAGCAGAAGCAGGGCGGGGAAGCAAGGGCTCGAAGATATTTTCAAAAGTCAGCGGGATGGTAAGTCCCGTTTGCATCACCGGAGCGAAGAGCTTATAGTGATCGATTTCACCGAAGCCCGGACCGCAATCTTCATCTTTTGGGGTATTTCGGTGGTCCTTAATGTTGAACGCGCGGATGTCTCGCCAGCATGTCTGAATGTCCGCAATCGGATCGCGATGCTCGTAGTCCAGCACGTTACCCGCGTCGTAGCAGATCCTAACAGCCTCGTGCCCTACTTCTTTTACGATACGCGAGCAGTCTGCTCCCGTGGCGGTGTTGCCACCGTGCTGTTTAATCACAATCATCACGCCCGCTTTTTGCGCGGCAGGCGCAATCGCTTTTAGATTCTCGACGAACACAGAATACTGCCCTGGGTTAGTCTTGCCGAAGGTCAACAAAAAAGGGATGCCCGCAGCAGCAGCTTGTTCAATGCGCCGCAGGTGGGCATCTCTGGCGTCAGATGATTCAAGCTGGACGGTGGCGAACATCATTACAGGTTCCAGTCCCGTGCTTCTGCAGCGGGCCGCCAGTTGGGCCGACTCTGCCGACGTAGCGCGCACCGCAAGCGCGGGTTGTTGCACCCCGTTGGTACCCTTGTGGGTAACTCCCCAGGCGACATATTCATAACCGGCGGACTTGATCCCCGTCAGTGCTCGTTCCAGTGAGAACTGCGCATACGGCAGCGTCATGCAACCGAGCTGAAATTTACTGGCCTTACCGGAAGCGGCCAGCAGCGATGGCGCAAATGCAGCGCCGAGTACCAAGTCTCTGCGACGTATCATTTGAACTCCTTCACTTTCACGTTGCGGTTAATCAACTAGTCAGCCTTCCGTTTAGTATGACGGATACAGTCCCATCACGAAGAAGTAAATAGCAACTCATTTGATCTTCATGGCCTTCTTTTCGGGCCGTTCTTAACGGGCCAAAGGGAATAACCAAATTGCTTTTTCTATCGTGATTGCCCCTTTTTATATGTTTGATTTAAGGATGCCCATAGGGCTTGGTAACACGGATTTTGGATTTTTAATTTTTGGCAAATAAACTGGTATGCTGAATCGAGCTAACCTCCTTTGAGAGCTGTAGCAAGTACTAGGAGATCATTGTGAATTTAAGAAACCTTGTCGTTTTTCTATTGTTGAGCGGTAGCGCCTTACTGAATGCTCAAGACCGTGGAACGATCACTGGTCAAGTGCTTGACACTACCGGAGCGGTAGTGCCCGCAGCGAAAGTTACCTTGGCCAACCCGTCCACCGGCCAAAACATCACCGTAGAAACTAACTCGGAAGGCACGTATACCTTCCTCTCTCTCACTGCGGGCCGTTACAACGTCGTAGCTGAAAAAGAGGGTTTCCGCAAGGCGCAAGCTTCCAACGTCATCGTTCAGGTGAGCACAACTTCACGTCTGGACATCAGTATGCAACTGGGCACGGTTCAAGAAACGATCCAGGTGCAATCCACCACCCCGCTCCTTCAGACTGATCGCAGTGACCTGGGTACAGTGGTGGATAATAAAGCCATCCAACAGTTGCCGCTGTTCATCAATGGAGGCCTGCGCAGTAACCTTGCCTTCGCCGGCCTTGCTCCAGGAGTGACGTTGAGTCTGACGGCCGACCCTGACACCACCGGCGGTGCGCCCCGAATTGCGGGTGGCCAGGCCAACGGGGCCAGCCTGTTGGTGGACGGCGCAGAGTCGATGAGCGAACGCCGCAACGATCCGCAAATGCGCGTTGTCAGCGCCGAAGCCGTCGAAGAGTTCAAGGTACAGACTTCCGCTTACTCCGCAGAATTCGGTCGCTCCTCGAACGGCGTTCTGAACTACACCACGAAATCCGGTACCAATGCCTTGCACGGCTCTGGATTGCTGCAACTGCGTCATGAAAAGCTGAATGCGAAGGGTTTCTTCTGGGGCACCACGCCGCGAGGTGAAACGGTCAACCGCCAACACGTGGAAGCAGCGAATATCGGTGGCCCGATTTTCATCCCTAAAGTTTACGATGGCCGCAATAAGACTTTCTTCTTCTTCGCCGGTGAGCGTTCCCGCGCTAAGAACTACAGCAGCGCCGGTACCAACTCACTGCCCATCGCAGACTTTCGTAATGGCGACTTCCGCCGCTACACGGATTCCAGCGGTAAGATGGTGCCTCTGTACGATCCCATGGATGCCAGTGGCAATATTATCGCCAATGCCAACGATCGCAAACTTTTGCAGTGCAATGGTGTGTTGAACGTGATCTGCGCTGATCGCATCAGCCCTATTGCCAAGACGATTTTTGGTTATCTGCCGCTGCCCGACAATCCAAATGTCGTCTTCAATAACACCAGCAATCGCAACAACGGTTCGCGCACTCCAGGAGCATGGCAGGGCGTTTATTCGATCAAAGGCGACCACAACTTCTCTGACAAGCTCCACGTCAGCGGATTGTTCAGCCAACAATACTTCGACAGCTACCCCCTGATTGGGCCGATCCCAGGTCCGTTGGCAGAAGCATTTCAGGAGTTCGGTCACCTCCGTTACTGGCGCTTTGGTGCCGATTACACGATCAAGCCGACACTGCTGAATCACCTGACCGTCGGGATTAATCTTCGCAAACTCGGTGAGGGTCCGAACCTTGGCCTGCCTGATTCCTACCGTACCGCAACACTGTTGCCAGGCTTGACCGGATCCGGTGCTGAGAAAACGGGGGCCTACACGAAGTACAACACTGAATTTGGCAACTATGGCGGCAGCGTTGATACGCGTTCGCCCAGCAGCACGCTCAACATCACCGACCAGCTTTCCTGGGTCAAGGGGCGTCACAATGTAAAGTTCGGTTTCACCTACATGGGCCTCAGTTATCGACGCGTGGACTGCAACAACTGCGGCGGTTCCATTAGCTACAGCGCCGCAGCCACTGGTAACCCCAGCGTCAGCGGAACGAATGGGATTGGGTACGCAGCGTTTCTTTTGGGCTTACCCAGCGGCGGCTCCTTCAACTTCGGTGCCGATATTGACTTCCGCTATAAATACTATGCCGGTTACGTTCAGGACGACTTTAAGCTGAGCAAAAAGCTTACCGTTAATGTTGGTCTTCGTTATGACTACAGTTTGCCGCGCAGGGAAGCTAAGCTGCAGAACAGCAACTTTAACCCGACTATCCCGAATCCTTCGGCCAACGGCGTCCTTGGTGCATTGGAATTTGCATCCGAAAATCATCCCATCCTACTGGCGACTCGTAAGAACGCCTTTGCGCCGCGCTTGGGGTTTGCCTATCAATTGAATTCGAAGACGGTCATCCGTAGTGGCGGTGCCATTATGTGGGACATCATCCGTGAAGACGGTAACGCCGATAACGGCATTCAAGGCTTTGGGGGCGGCTTCGGCTCAATCTCCAACAACCTGTCCAACGGAATTTCCTTTAATCAGAAGCAGGGTCTTGATTCACCCGGTCTGCGCGCTTTTGTGGAAGGTCAGCGTCCGCCTCAACTCAATCCGGGACTGGCCATTAATGGCAGTCCTACTTACAAGACTGGCGAATCTGGCAAGCCCGGTTATTACACCGATTACAACTTTACGGTGGAGCACAGCTTCACGCCTTCCACGTTGCTGCGCACCAGTTTCCACGCAAACTATGGTGTCAAATTACAGAGCGGGCAGAACTTCAACCAACTGGACCCGAAATACTTCGGCATTTACGGCAACCTGCTCACCAGTCCGGTCAGTTCGGTAATTAATAACCCGATTGTCGTTGGCACCGGCTTCAAGCTGCCTTACGCCAGCTTCCCACAAAACCTATCTCTTTCGCAGGCGCTTAAACCCTTTCCGCAGTACAGCGGTTTCGGTTCGGTGGCTGCACAAAACGGTCACAGCACATACAACGCTTTAGAAACCAGCTTCCAAAAGCGGTATTCGAAAGGCCTCTGGCTGATGACTTCCTACACTTTCTCTAAAATTCTGGTGAGCGCCGAAGGTCAAAACGTTTACAACCTCTCCACCGAAAAGGTGATCAGCGGAAACAATCGTCCTCACGTCTTCACGCTGGGCTATGTATACGATCTGCCATTAGGCAAGGGCAAGGCTTTCGGTGCCAACATGCACCCGGTGCTCAATGCCATCGTGGGCAACTGGAACGTGTCGGCTGTCCATCGCTACCAGAGTGGCACGCCCTTTGGTGTCGGCGGTTGCAGCCAGACCTTGGCCAGCGGCGGTTCGGCCCGTTGCAACTACGTCCCTGGCCAGGCGTTTCTAAACCCCAGCTATGATCGGAACGATCCGCTTAGCCCCTATCTGAATAAGGCCGCTTTTGTTCAGCCCCCGAACTTCACTTTCGGCAACGTTTCCCCCATTGTTCCGGGCTTGTCTCAACCCAACCAATTGGGCGAAGATGTCGCCGCCAGCAAGAATTTCCCCTTCGGCAAAAGCGAGAAGAATGTCATCGAATTCCGCGCCTCGGCCTTCAATGTCGCCAATCGTCATTTACTGGGCGGCCTGAATACAACCATCACCAGTGCGAGCTATGGCCAATTCACCAATCCACAGGCCAACTTGCCTCGCAATCTGCAATTTAGTATGCGGGTGAGCTTTTAGACATGCGCCGCTTAATTCTTGCCCTGTTAGCCATTGCGGTCACTGTGTTTGGGGAAGATTACTTCCCCAAACCGGACAGCGCCGGTGGCTGGCGTGCTTTAAAAGACGCCGCCGCCATCAAAAAGACCGCAGGCATGGACGTGAAGAAGTTGGACCAGGCTTTTGAATACGCCTCCCGCAGCAGTCAACACGGCGGCCTGTTGGTAGTGCGCCACGGCTGGCTGGTTTATGAGCGTTACTATGGCCGTGGCAATCGCGAAGCCAATCCAGCCACAGCTTCGGTAGGCAAGGCTTATATCAGCATTGCCACCGGTATAATGCTGGCGGAGAAAAAAGCCCGGATTCCTGAAGGGCTGGATACTAAAGTCTTTAACGCCAAGTACCTGCCGGAGGCCATGCCTTTAGATGACCCGGCCAAGGCAGACATCACGTTAGGTCAGTTGCTTTCCATGTCCGCAGGCCTGCACGGCGAAGGTACCAATCCCGGTTTTGTCGATGGCGTCCCGTCCGTCAAACTCACTCCCACGCCGCGTAGCGAGACGCCGCTAGGCCAGGATCTTGCCGCCCTGCGCACTCCTTTGTGGACCAAGCCCGGCGGTGGCTATTCCTACGCCTCGGCATCGCCTCACGTGGCATCGATTGTATTGCGTAATCTCACAGGAATGGAGTTGCACGAATATATTGACCAGCGTCTGGCTAAGCCACTCGGCTGGGGTCAATGGGCCTGGGCCATGCGCCGTGGCGACAATGTTCTACCGCACACTCCCGGTGGCGGCGACATTGCTCTGCGTTCCACCGATCATCTGCGATTCCTCTACGCCATTCTGCAGAAAGGCCGTTGGGGCAAGGACCAGATAATCCCTGCGGACTACATAGAATTGTGCGGCAAGCCGACGAAGTGGAACACCCACGCCCCCATGAGTCTCTTGTGGGAGACCAACGCCGATGGCCACGTCGCGGGCGCTCCGAAGGACGCTTTTTTCAAGTCAGGCGGTGGAGGTCATGGTGTGATCGTCATCCCGTCGCTCGACATGGTGATTTACAAAATGTCCGGCGACGATGGACAGTATAATCCGGCGCGCACCGGACTGAAACAGGATTATGCCTACGACGGTTCCCGCAATACGTGGAAACCCGCGCTTCGCAGCCAATTCAGCGACGGCCCTATTGGCACCGATGACGGTGTGCGCCGCATACTCGAGATGGTTGCAGCCGCTGTTATTGATTAGCGCCGTGTAATCTTTCGGCCTGCGGCGGCATCATCTATATTGGAGTCCCTTTTGCTACGCTTCAACCTCAATGCCCTTGCCATTTCAATTGCGGCTGGCGGCTTGTTTACCTATGCCGCCGAACCGGTGAAGAAATCGGTTGTGGTGCCGACCAAGAAAACGGCGGTCATCAAGTCCGTTGTTGACGCCCCAGCTAATAAGTCTAAAATGCCCGTGGTTCCGTCCATGGACAAGCGCCCCA